>JBGPTG010000088.1:0-10995 GCA_041490545.1 Gammaproteobacteria bacterium | reverse complement strand
GAGGATGCGGCGGAAGCGCCGTTCTTCCTCCTCGGAAAACGTCCACGGTAACAACCCGGGACGGTAATAAGCGAAGGTCGCGGTCATTACGCCTTGCCCTTCTGAATCACGGCAAAGGAGATGTCGCTATAGTTGGCGCGCGCGCAAGTCACCATGATTTTGCGCAGCAGCCGGTACGGGATTTCCTTGTCTCCCATGATCGTGATGGCTTTGTTCCGGGCCTCCTTCTCCTTGCGGATCAGCTGGCGTCCGGCGTGAAAGTCGAGCTCGGCCTTGAGCGGCCCGATGAGATCGCCGTCGGCATTCATCGCCTCGGACACCGAGGCCACCTTGTGTCCCTGGACCACGATGTCCTGACTGCTCACCAGGAGGACCAGGGTTTCCTTCGGGGTTTTTTCGGCCGTGGACTCCGGCAACCTCACCGCCTTGGTGCTCGGCAGCACCTCCACCTCCGACGCGTTGGCGAGGAGGAAGAAGATCAGGATGGTGAAAATGTCTATCAGCGAAACCAGGTTGAGGTCGACCGACAGCTTGTTGCGCGCGTGCCGCTCGGCGCGCTTTTGCAGGGGCGAGAGCTTCATGACGCCCTCCCCGGTTTCGCTGGCGCCCCGGTCGCAACCGGCGCATCGCCGATGGAAATTTCCGGGAACAAGTCGACGTGCGACCGCGACGTTCGCGCCACGCGTACGGCATCCATGGTCTGCACCAGGACGTCGTAGGACGTATCGGGTTCCGCGAGAATCGTCGCTTCGACCTTGTCCGGAAAACGAGTCTTGAGCTCCTGCATCAGCGCCGACAGGGCCTGGAAGTCGTAGCCCTTGTTCGTGTTTGCTACGCGCCGGATCTGACCGCCCATGCGATCCCGGACCTCGAGCGCGTCGCCCCGGATCACGATCTCGAGTTGCAGATCGCCCTTCAGATTGTCGAACCCGGAGGATTGCGCCGGCAGGCTCAGTTCCAGCACCGCCATCCGCGAAAACACCGTCGTCGTCAGCAGAAACGGCACCAGCACCACGATCATGTTCATGAACGCCGTGATGTCCAGACCCGGCGTATGCTTGCGCAGGCGTCGGACACGATAGCTCATCGGGCGGGCGCCGGTTCGCTCTTCACGCGCTCGGCCATATTCAGGAAACTGATCTTGGCCACCTCCAGGCTGTCGACGATCTCGCTGGTGCGTGCCTGGAGGTACGCGTGAATGAGCAGGAACGGGATCGCCACCATCAGCGCGAACGCCGTGTTGTTCATCGCGATCGAGATGCTGGCCGACAGCAGTTCGGCTTTCTCCGCCGGATTCACCTGCGCCACCGCGGTAAAGGCCTTGATCAGGCCAATGATGGTGCCGAGCAGTCCCACCAGCGTGATCACGTTGGCGAAGGTGGCGATGTAATGCGTGCGCTTCTCCAGCCGCGGCACGATCTCCATCATGCCCTCCTCCATGGCGGCATCGAGGTCCTCGCGCCGGCGCGCGGTCTTCACGCGCCGCAGCCCGCTATTCACGATCTTGCCGATGGCGGTCTTGGATTTGGCGGTCACGGACTAGGCCTGTTGAAACTCGCCGCCCTGGAGCAGCGGCAACAACTCGTCCCACGTTTTGCGATTGCTCCTGCGCGCGTGGCTGAGATAGAAAAAGCGTTCCAGTGCGATTGCGAGACCGACTGCCATGATCAGAATGCTGGGGTAAATGAAAATCCCGCTGTCCTGAAAAAATTTCACTACGGTACTGTAGGTATTCATCGCTCTACCTCCGGAAAAAATGGATACATATCATTTCCTAAAATCCTTGTTTGGCCCCGACCCGGCGTCCGGCAGCGGCGCCTGCAGCAAAGAGTGGTAGCGCACCTGGCGCTCGAACACCTCGCGGTCCAGGGGCGAGAGCACCTCGTCCAGCAGGCTGGTCGCGGGTCGACCGACCAATTCGGTCGGCAGCGGCTGTTTCCACGGGACGATGTACAGCACCTTCGGCAATTCGCGGCTGCCGAGAATCTGCGTGCCTTCGAGATCCGCGCGGTCGGCCGCCCACGCGGGCATGACGAGACACGACAACAACAAGACGGAAATGGTTTTCAGTTTCATCCGCTCTTCCCTCCTTTAGCCTGTTCGGTGGCGCGACCGCGCTGCTGCAGATCGGCGATCCATTTCGTCACCGTTCCGGCCTCGCTCGGCGTCAACTCCCGGTAACGCTGATAGTGCTGCATGGCTTTCGCGGTGTCCTGTAGATAAAGATCGTACAAAATTCCGATATTCAGATGCGCGTAGGCGTAGGTCGGATCGAGATCGAGCGCCTTGGCGTAGTAGCGGCGCGCCTCGTCGAATTTGCCCTCGCGCCGCGACATCATGCCGAGTTCGTTGTAATAAACGGCGCGATCGGGATTGAGACGGATGGCCTGCTTGAGCGATTCGAACGCCTGCGCCGGGCGCCCGGTGCGCGCGTAGAGAATGCCGAGGTTCGCGTGCGGGCCGGCGAGCTCGGGCTCACGGCGTATCACGGCGAGCAGCGCGCGCTCGGCCTCGGGGTAGCGACCGGCGCCAAGTGCGGTCAGCGCCTGCTGGTACATCTGGCGGGATTCCGCATTCACCGGCGCGGCTGCCGGCGGCTCCGCCTGCACCGGCTTCGCCACCGGCGACTCGACCTTCGCCGCCGCTGTCTTTGAGGGCACCGGCGCCGATGCCTCGTCCGGCCCTAGCGCAAGCAGCGTGCAACCACCGAAAGAGACAGAGACCGTCACCACTGCGAGGCGCGCAATCCGGCTAGTGCAGCGCATCGATGACTCCCTCGCCTTTTTCGACTTTGGCATAGCGCACCGGGCGCAGCTTGACCAGCGCGGCGAAGCTTTTCTTGACCCATTCGTCATAAACACCACCGCGCGTACGGCGGGCGTTGATCTCGTGCAGCTCGATCGCCTTTTCCTCGAACGGATACGCCTGCTCTTCGAGCATGACGTTGTATTGCTCCAATTCGTCCTTGGACAGCCGCTTGGGACGCTGCGAAGCGAGCAAGGCCTTGCCGAAATCGTTATAGACCTCAGCCGTGCGGTAGGTGGCCGTCGTCGCCGCTTCCGCCACGCCGTAGTCCGCGGCCACGGCGTAGGCCTGGAGCAGCTGCTGCATTCTGGTTTTCTTGAGCTTGAGATTTTTCTTCAGCGGTTCCGCCAGACGCACGCCCCGATACGCCTCCTCCAGCGGCTCGGCCAGCACCAGCACGGAGAGCGAACCCAGATAACGCGTGCGGTCGGTGCGCTCGTTTCCGCCCTTCTGTTCGGCCTCGACCAGCTCGCGCGACCAGGCCAGCCGCTGCGCCGGATGGCCCTGTTTCCTGCTTATTTCCGCAAGCCGGTAGCGCGCCTCGATGGCCGGTTCGAGCGGCCCCGGCAAACGCACATAGCGTTCGTAGGCCCCCGCTGCATTGCCCTCGCGGCCCGCTTTCTCGTACAGTTCGGCCGCCTTCCAGAGCGCTTCGCGCGACAGCGCCACGTCCTTCTTTGTCACGGAAAGCGCCTCGAACTCGGCCGCCGCCTTGAGCGGCTGACCGCTTTCGAGATAGCAAACGGCGAGCTTCCCGGGTACCTCGGCCTGCAAGGGATGCTTCGGGTAATCGCGGCGGAAGCCTTCGAGCACGCGCGCGGCGGCGTTCCAATCCGCGAGCGCGATCAAGACCGCGGCGGCGTCGTACTCCGCATTCGCGCGCGTCGGCGAATCCGGCACCACGCGCCCGACGCGCAAAAAGTGATCCGCTGCCGCGCGCAGCTGGCCCGCCGCGCGCGCCTGCTCGCCCTGCTTGTACACGGAGGCTGCGAGCCGCTCGGTCAGTCCCGCGCGGGCCGGAGATTTTTCAGGCGTGAGCGCCAGCGCTTCCCGGTACCCCTGTTCCGAGCGATCGAAAGCGGCCTTCTGAAACGCAACGTGTGCGACCACCGTCCAGGCCGTGCGGCGCACCCCTGGCGCCGGCGGCGGCCGGAATGCGAGCACGCGTTGCGCCAGGGCGGCTGCGAAATCGGCATCGTCGTTCGCATAGAGCTGCTCCGCGGCGTACGTCAGCACGCCGGGCGCGCGCCCGTCGTTCGGATTGGCCTCGGCAAAGCGCACGGAACTCCGCACCGACCGGCCCCGAACCGCCCGCAGCTCTTCGCCCTTCGCCTGCTTTTCCTGCTGCGCGTAAGCCAGCAGCGCGGCGTAGCCCGCGTCCGCTGCCTTCTCATAGCGCGGAGTGTCGTAAGCCGCGTGTTCGTACTCGACCGCCGCCGCCGCGAAGCGTTTGTCCTCGAATAACAACTCGGCCAGCAGAAAACGCATGCCTGGCGCGCGCGGGTCCACGGGAAAGGAATCGAGATAGGCGCGGTACCAGCGCACCGCTTCCTGGGTGTCCTCGCTTTTCCTGGTCTTTTGTGCAACAGCGTGATAGTGGCGTGCCAGCTCTACGAGATGCGTCTTGACGTGCGGCAACACGCGCTCGTTGACGGGCGCGCCGTTCACCCGTTGAAACTCGCTCTTGACCCCGTAGCGCACGACGAACTCCTTCTTCGCTTCGAGCGCGAGCGCGGCGAAACCCGCCTGCTGATAGGCCTGGATCACCCGTGATTGCATGAACGGCGACTGGGAGTGCGTAGGATAGCGGCGCGCAAACGCGTTGAACGCGTTGGCCCCGTCCTCGACGCGCTCCTGTTTGAAATACAGTTCACCGAGCTGCTGATATACGCGAAATTCGTACTCGTGCCGCGCTGGCGTCGAGAAATATTTCGGAATCGTGTCCGGTCCCTGGAGGTTGGCCAGGCTCAGACTCACCACCCGGAAAGTGTCCTCGGTGAGTTCACGCTCGGCACGCGTGAGCCCCGGTACGTCCTCGAGCGCAGCGCCGTTGTCGCGGCCGATGAGTTTGCGATCGAGCACGGCGAACAAGGAATGCAGTCCTTCCTCGAGACGGGCCTGTTTGAACAACGACCAACCGTGCATGTAAAGCGCGCGCTCGTGAAACGCCGACGACTCGCCTTTCTGCATCACGGTTCCGTAAGCCTGTTCGGCCTCGGGGAAGCGGCGCAGCGTAAACAGCAATTCGCCGCGACGGAACTCGGCTTCCTCGCGATAGATGCTGTGGGGATATTGCGTTACCAACCGATCCAAAGTTGCGAGCGAGCGCCCGAGATCGCCGGTCTGATCGTACGCGTGCGACAATTGATAGAGTACGCGGTCGTTGCCCGGATGGACGGGGTAGGTTCTCAGTAAATCCTCATACACCTTGACCGCGTCGCGATATTCCCGTGCGCCCGAGCTCTCGACGGATCCTTCCTCAGCCCGTTCGATTTCAAGATCGCCGAGACGACGCATCGCCTCCGGACGCATCCGATCGCGCGGGGCGGCATCGAGAAACTTGCGATAGGCCTGGATGGCCGCGGCGCGACTGGCATCGACCTCGGTATCCCGCACCACGATGACCAGTCTTCCCTCGAGACTCCCGAGCGTCCCCGTCCCCACCTCGGGCGAACCGGCACAGGCCCCGAGCAGACAAGCACAAGCCACGAGTGCGTGGCGGCAAGCCATGACGGCGCGGCGTTTCACTGCGTCTTCTCCGTTGCACGCACGGCCTGATCGTAGATCTGCGCCACGGCGAAACGCGCCTGCGTGATGTAGGTCGCCATCTGCTCGCGTCGCCGTGCCAGTTCGCCCGCCGCAAGCTCGGCCAGATATTCTTCTTGTGCCCGGGCGGCGGCGCCGACATCCGATCGCGCGCGGTTGACCCGACCGCGCAATGCCTCGATACGTTTGTCGAATTCATCGAAAGCGGCCGGTGCCCGCGCTTGCGCCCGCAGCAGTTCCTCGCGCCGCGCTTCGGCCTGGGCAATCAGCCGATCAGCCTCCTGCAGCGCCTTATTCCCTTCCCTCACGCGCGCGCTGTACTGCGCCGACAGATCCCAGGCGAGCAAGCCGTGCAGGAATCGATACTTCTCCCGCGCCGTTTCCCGCTCCGCGGGTTCGGCAATGCGATCCAGCCCCGCGCGCACGCGCTCGAGACGCATGGCGAGAATGCGTTCCTTCTCCCCGGCCAGCGCCTCGGCGTCCGCTTCGCTCTCGATACGCGAGAGCTCCCGGACCTCGCGCGCATGGGCCGCGCGCAGCCGCTCGACCTGGAGAGCGCGCTCTCCCGCGACGACCCGCGGCAGCCGCTCTGCAAAACCCTGCCGGCGCGTGGCGAGCATGTCGCGATACGTCACTATGCTTTGCCCCCAGGTGTCGAGATTGCCCGAAAGGAAGAGCAGGTCGCGGTAATTCTTCAAGCCCTCCTGAAAATCGTGACTCGCCAGCAGCTCCGGGAGGTAACGGCCCTCGGGCGTATCCGGCAGCTGGCGCACGCGCCAGAACCATCCCGATTCTTCTCCCGGGTTGTCGCGCAGAATGTTCTCGACCAGCGCCCCGCGGCGAATCGCCGCGATCGCTTCGTCGAGCCGTGCGATCTCGCGCGTGTAGACATCGAGCGCGCGTTCGTAACGCGCGAGCGACTGGCGGTACGCGCCGAGCTTTCCCAGGGCAAACGGCACGGCAAGCAACGATTCCTGCACCGCCGTGTCCGCCATCGAACGATCCGTCAGTTCCATCCACGGCACCAGCGCGCGTTCATACTCGTCGAGTGCCGCGTGCGTCCAGCCCAAACCCAGCAAGGCCTTGTTGGACAACAAACCGTTGAGACGCACCCGCTCGAGATAGGGTTCGGCCCGCGCCGGAGCGTCGCTTTGCAGGAAGGTATACGCGAGCGCGACGTTGGCCTTGTCGCGCAGGGCCGTGAGCTCCTCGCCGCGCGCGCGAGCGCGACCGATCTCGTCGAGCAACTTCACACCGGCGTCGCGCTCGCCCGCCCGTATCAGCGCCACACCCAGGTTGTAGTGTCCGTAGGCGGACCACCCGGAACGGTTGGAGGTCTGTCGCAGCATCGCAATAGCTTGAGGGTATTGCTGGCGACGCAAGAGTAGAACGGCGTGCAATACGAGCCGTTCGTCTTCGAGGTCTCCGGGCAATGGACCGTGCACGCGCGCGATCGCATCCTCGGCCTCGGCCGCATAGCCGCGTTGGTAGCGGATCTTGGCCAGATAGAACCAGGCCCGATCCCGAACCGATGGAGGCGCGCCGGCGTCAATGAGCGCCTGGAAGATACGCCCGGCTTCCTGATGCAGCCCGTATGACAACAGCATTCCGCCGCGCAGCAACTCCGCCTCCTCGGCGTGATGCGGCACACGCGCGAAGTGTTGCGCCGTCCCGAGCAGCGTCAGTGCGGAAAAATAGTCTTCCTGGAAAAAAAAGAACAGGACTTCGCCGAAGTGCGGATCCTTTACCGCACGCCCTTCGTCCGCGCGTGCCGCGGGTGCGACGCCGGCGGCGAAAACCGCCAAGCAGGCGAGTGCCGCCCATAAGACGCAAACCCTCTTGTGCACCGTTTGCGCCATGATGCCCTTACCATTCCTTGACGCGGAACTCCGGCTGCTGGCCGCGCGTCTCGTCCCGAATCTGAAGCTCGATATACTTGGGGTCGGTACCCTTGTCGAACTTCAGCGTCGTGCCGCGCCGATAGTCGCGCCAATGGGGCCCCTTTCCGGTAAATACCGCAACCAGTTCGTGCCTGCCGGTCTTCAGATTCCCCATATAGAGGCGTTGTACACCGCCACGATGCAGGGCCTGCGCCTCGCGTTCGGTGTAGAGATAGTTTGTCACTACCGAGTCGTCGAGTTTGAGCTGCACCGAGTCGAGATCGAACAAAGTCCCGACATCCACCGAGACGAATACCGCCACTTGCGTGCTTGCCGGAAACAACAGCTCTTCTTCGAGCACGAGCAGATCGCGATTGAGTTCCATCGCCTCCTGCTTGAGCGACTGGATTCTGGTGTCCAGACTCTGTGAGTCCCGCGGCGGCGCCTTCGGCTCTTCGGCTGCCGTCGCCAGGCCGGCGGTCAGCGCGAGCACGCCAAGGACGTGTCGCACCGTGCGGAAAAACCTGTTTGAACGAATCTTCATGGTTGCTTCTCTCCGTCTAGAACCATCCCGACAGAAATAATTGAAAGACATTGGCCTGGTACGCATACGATCGTCCCGTGCGTACGTCGGTAAAATTGTTGTAGGTGTAACGAATGAATTCGTAATCAAAGTTCAGGGTCACGCGGCTAAGGTTGAAGCGTTGATCGAACAATTGATAACTGGCCTTGGCACCGAGTGCGTTGCTGGAAAAGTTGCTCAACTCGCGGTCCCGTGCCATGAAGGCCATCTGCGTGGTGAAGTCGTTGGCATAAAACGACGCCGCCGATTGTTTATAGTAACGATAGTGCGGTTCGACCAGCCAACGCTCGCCGAGACGGCTCCCATGTCCCAGGTCGACGGTCTGGGCGTGGATATTCCAGGTATCCCAAAAATAGCGATAGCGCAGACGCGTCGACGAGTTGAGCCGGCCGTCGTTCGATCCCAGGCCTCTGACGACGCCCACTGCGACCGCGTGACTATCGCGCGTACGCGGATAGACTTCCGGAACGGACAATCCCAACAGCCGCGCAGCGCGATAGGGACTATGTAGATAACCATCCTCCAAGATGACCTCGTAGTTGAGATTCATCAGCAGGCTCTTGGTGACAACCTGCGACACCCCGAGTTTGTATTGATAACGATTGACGTGATCGGAGAAATCCGTGTGCGCCTTGCCAACCTCGTCACGGCCCACGCTGTATCCCAGACTGAAGGTCGTAAGGCCGTCCCATACCTCGTGGGCCACCGTGGCGCCGACCGTATTGGCTACATAGTCGGGTTCGTTGCTGCGCAGGACGGACAGTCCGACGGTCGTGTTCCGGTACCGGTAGTCAACGCCACCGCCGTACTCTTCTCGCTTTTCCTTAAACGGGCTGGCCGTGGTCAGGACGTCAATCGAAGCACAACTCACGTTGTCGATGAAGTACGAGGCATACGCCGACACGCTCTCGCCGATCCCTTTGCGCACCAACAATGCGGGGCCGTTCACCGTAGTTCCGCCGCCGTCGTAATAGTGATACAAGAGATCCGCGCGGTCTTCGGGAATCAATGCTGCTCGCGTCGGCGCGGCAAAAAGGCCCGCCAACGCCAACCAAAGGGCGCGGACAATCGTGCTCAATTGCATCCGCATCCTCCCCCCTCTGCGACGGTGGCACCGCGTGCACCCTCGCGCACATCGTGGACGTGCTGCAGATACTTATCCGACAGCGGATCGCGTGAAACGCTCATCAGCGGATCGGCCAACCAGCCGCGCTCATAGGGTTTGACCCACGGTTCGATGGCGCAACCGCCGAGACATATCGCCCCAACAACAACCGCCAATAGCACCCGCGGTTTCATTCTTTTAGCAACTCCCGCACCTGTTGTTCGTACTTGTGCTCGTAACCCGCGTAGTAGCCGCGGTGCGCGTAACGCACCCGCCCGTCGCGGTCGATCACAAGCGTGGCCGGCATCGTATCCACGCCGTACAGCTTCGCAACGTTCTTGCTGCCATCGAACAGTGTTGGAAATCGCAGGCCGAGCCGTTTCAGCATCGCTTCGGCGTCTTTGCGATTGTCGTCAACGTTGACGGCGAGCAGCACAAAACCGGCGGCGCGATATTGGGCGTATATCTTGCTCAGCAACGGCAACTCCTGACGGCAGGGGCTGCACCAACTCGCCCAGAAATTGATCAATATCACTTGACCGCGCAGCTCGCTCAAGCGCACATTGCGACCGCTGTCGCTCTTCGATGCAAAGTCGGGCGCCGCTACTCCGATGGCCGGCAATGCCGCGGCGGCTCCCGTGCTGACGACAGTTGAAACCGCCAGCGCCAAGAGAATGGTTGCAGGACCCATACGTGCACTCATTTCGCCCCTCCTTCAAAAATAAGCCGCCAGTCCCAGCGTCATCTCGAAATTGTGCTTGAGCTCGTTCTTGCCCAGAAGATCGGAATTGAACATGTGATCCCGTATCTCGAAGCGGATCGAGAGCCAATCCACGGGAAGGGCGCGAATTCCGATCCCGAAGTTATACGCCGTGTGGTCCTCTTTGTTGAAATTGACGTTACCCACTCCGCCAACGAGATAAACCGCGGATGTCATCGCCCAATTCTTTCCCAGGAAAACCTCGCCCGGGAACAGGTTGCAACCGATCGAGAGGGAATAATAAGTAAGGTCGACTTCCTCCTTGCTGAAGATGGCGATTCCCAACCGACGGAAGGACCGGTCCGATACCGTCGAACGTCCGTACATTCCCTCGACGAAATAATCTTCAGTAACGTGATATCCGAGACGGAGGCCGGAAGAAGGTCTTGCGCCGAAATCTTGAACGCTGAGAACCCCGGTGAAAGCGCCGACCTCCATGTCTTTCGCACTGATCTTCGGAATGCGGACGTTGCGTCGGTCCACCTGCGCAGGGATCACCGGCTCCGGGATGGATTCCGCCGATTGCGCCGTTGCCGTGGCTGGGGTAATCATGCCCAGCGTCACTATCAGGAGCGACAAGGTCGTTAGATTCGCCATTTGTCAGCTATCCGATTAGAAAAAGAATGCGGCGCCCGCGGACAACTCGGTATAGTGGTTCGTCCTGTCGTAGTCGACCAGCGTTAGGTGTTGCTTCGCCTCGATGCGCAGGAAGAACTGGCGCGTGACATAGAAACGCAGGCCGATGGCCGCGTTGACAATATCTCCCTTGGTCTCGATTGCACTCACGAGCGTGGACTTCGGCGTATTGGTGAAGCGACCTGCTCCTAGCGCGAAAAAAGGCGACCAACGCGAGTCCGGAAACGGCTGCGACGCAAGTGCAACGTAATACAACGACGTGCTGGAGAAGTCGCCGGCCGATTGTGCGATCGTCAACTCGACCACGAAATTGTCGTGCACGCGGTAGCCGACGTAGGCGGACAACAATGAATCGCGCTTGAGAGTGCCGAAGGAAAAACCAAACTCCATTCGCCGCGAGAGGTAGTCATCGAACAACACATCGCGAAATGTTTTCTTTTCTCCAGCCTCGGTGAGTGTC
>JBGPTG010000087.1:0-11099 GCA_041490545.1 Gammaproteobacteria bacterium | reverse complement strand
GCGGCCGCCGGCGCATCCGGCGAAGCGGTGATCGTCACGCCCAGCATGCATCCCAAATGCGAGCGCTGCTGGCACTGGCGCGCCGACGTGAACGCCGACGCGAGGCACCCGATGCTGTGCGGGCGCTGCCTCTCCAACCTGTTCGGGCCGGGCGAACCCCGGCGCTTCGCGTGAGACGCGAGACCCTGCGCCGCCTCGTTCCCTGGTTCGCGCTCGCCGCGCTCGTCGTCGCCGCCGACCAGGCGAGCAAGCACGCCGTCAGTTCCAGCCTGCGTCCCGGCGAGTTTCGCGAGGTCACCGGCTTCTTCAACCTGGTGCTCGCCTACAACCGCGGCGCCGCGTTCAGTTTCCTCTCCGACGCAGGCGGGTGGCAGCGGCCGCTGTTCATCGCCGTTGCCGCGGTCGCGGTGGCGGTGATCGCGACGCTGCTCGCGAAGCATGCGGAGGAGCGCGTGTTCTGCGCGGGGCTGGCCCTGATCCTCGGCGGCGCGCTCGGCAACGTCTGCGATCGGGTTGTCCTGGGGCACGTGGTGGATTTCCTCGATTTCCACGCGCTCGGCTGGCACTTCTGGGCGTTCAATCTCGCCGATTCGGCGATCAGCGTCGGTGCCGGACTGCTGATCCTCGACGGGGTGCGCCCGTCCCGGCGCCCGCAAAAGTCCTAGAATGGCTGCCATGGAAGTCCTGCTCGCCAATCCCAGGGGGTTCTGCGCCGGAGTCGAGCGCGCGATCGGCATCGTCGAGCGGGCGCTCGCGCTGCACGGAGCGCCGATCTACGTGCGCCACGAAGTGGTGCACAACAGGTACGTCGTCGATGACCTGAGGTCCAAGGGCGCCGTGTTCGTCGAAACGCTCGCCGAAGTTCCGCCAGGCAGCACCGTGATCTTCAGCGCTCACGGCGTCTCGAAGGCGGTGCGCGGCGAGGCCGAGGCCCGGGACCTGCGCGTGTTCGACGCGACCTGTCCGCTCGTCACCAAGGTGCATGTCGAAGTGTCGAAGATGCGCGAGGCCGGTCGCGAGATCGTCATGATCGGCCACCGCGGTCATCCGGAGGTCGAAGGAACCATGGGCCAGTCCGTGGAAGGCATGCACCTCGTAGAAACTGCCGCAGACGTCGTGCGCCTGCAGGTGCGCGATCCGGGCAAGCTCTCCTACGTCACGCAGACGACGCTCTCGGTCGACGACGCTGCGGCGATCGTCGGGGCGCTGAAAGCGCGCTTTCCCGCGATCACCGGACCGAAAAAGGACGACATCTGCTACGCGACGCAGAACCGCCAGGACGCGGTGAAGTTCATGGCGCCGCAGTGCGACGTGGTCATCGTGGTCGGCTCGCCCAACAGCTCGAACTCCAACCGCCTGCGCGAAGTCGCGCAAAGCCGCGGGATCGAGGCGCACATGGTGGACAACGCCTCCGAGCTGAAGGCCGAGTGGATCACCGGCAAGCGCCGCGTCGGCGTGACCGCGGGCGCGTCGGCGCCCGAGGTGCTGGTGAACGAACTGATCGCGCGGCTCACGGCGCTGGGTGCGACGAGCGTGCGCCAGCTCGACGGCGCCAGCGAGAGCGTGGTGTTTACGCTGCCGCGCGAGCTGTCCGCGCGGCAGGCGCCCGGCCCGCGCTAAAGCGCCTGCGTCCCGCGGCTGTCGCTCAGCGCTCGCGGTAGGAAAAGCGCGATATTCCCTTCGGGTTCTTGTCGATGTTGGTCTCGCCGGTCCCCAGGCCGCCGCCGGAATCCGTCTTGACGACCCGGATCGACCCATCGGTCGTTTGTATGGGGGTCACCCCGACCAGGAATGCCCCCTGAATCTCCCCGGCGGTGCCGTTGAGGGTTCCCGGAACGTAGCTTCCGGTGCGGAAATCAAAGTTGTAGAGGAAGGAATCTCCTCCAGGGGTGCACCCGCCCACGATCGGGATGTTGCTGGCGAAGATCAGCGTTCCGAGCTCCAGGCGCGGGTCGAGGACGATGCGCTCGCCCGGAGTGGTCGCACCCGGATTGAGATCGATGACGAACCCGTCCTGTGTGGTCCAGTCGACGGGATTGGTTGTGATCGTCCGCTTCGTCGCTGAGGTCGAGAGCACCTGGGCCACCAGGTTCGTGCGAGTGGCCGCCCCAGACCCGTTGTAGTCTGTGTCCTTGTCCTTCAATCCGTAAATGGACTGCTGCGAGACGTCCGACGGATCGGTGGAGGCGAGGTAGCGTCCGGTGCCGACGTAGTAGATGCGGAAGCCGCCCAGGTTGGTCAACACCGGGCGTACCGTGATCGGCTGGGTGTTGCCTACGCCGTCCTTCAGCGTCGCCATGTGCATCAGCGTCGGCGCCACCGTGGCCGTCGCCATCGTCATGTCCATCCGCCAGACATTGCCCTGCAGATCGCCGCCGTACACGTACTCTATCTTGGCATTGATCAGTCCGGCCTTGTAGTACCCGGCGTGCCGCATCAGGCCAGACGGGTTGATGGTATCGCCCGTTCCGGTGCTGATCTTGTACAGCACCTTGCCGGTGATCGCGTCGAGCACGTAGAAGTAGCCCTGGCCCGTCCCGGTGCTGACGTTGTTCAGACCCGAAGTCAGGACCACGACCCAGGTTCCGTCGGACAGCTTGCCCATCACCGGGTTGCCGTAGCTGAAGCCAAGATCCGCGTCGCTGTGGCTGATGCCGCCGACCGTGGGGCACAGCGTCGAGGTGGAGCAGAATTCCCACAGGCCCTGCGGACTTCTCGGATTGGTGATGTCGAGCGCATAGAAGCCGCGGGCGCCTGCGTTGGCGCCGCCGACGATGATGGTTTTCCAGGCCGAAGCGGTGGCGTCGAAAACGTCGCCGATCTCCGGGCTGCCGTCGAGCATGAAGCGGTGCGCGTTCGCGTAACCGGTGTCGGAGATCTGGTAGATGCCGGGCATGACGAACTTCGGCATGTACGCCCAGAGTTCACAACCTGCGACTGCCTTCGTCGGATCGCCGAGGCTTGCCGGATCGCTGAGAGTTGCAGCGCTGGGGCAGGCCACGTTTGTCGATGCTCCTATCGGGGTCCCGGCGGCATCGGTGGTGTTGTCGAAGGCGTGCAGGTAGCCGTCGTTTGCCGCGACGTAGAGCGTCCCGGGGCGGTTGACGTTCGCGGTCTTGAAGGTGTTGTAGCCGGCGTCCTGATAGTTGAACTCAGGAAGCCGGACGTACGCCGGTGTCGCATCGACGATGTCGCCGAGCACGGTTTGGATGGTCGCATTGGTCACCGTGTCGGTCTCGATCCGGTCCCGGAATAGGACCGTCTCGTTGCCGGTCTGCCCGCGCAGAAATCCCACGAGCGGATGCTCGACACCAGGGGCTGGCGGGTTGTTCACGGTATTGGTCTGGCCACCGGTCAGCAGCGAGCACTGGGTCATCGTGGGGCACTTCCCCAGGAAGAAGGCCTGTTCGGCAGCGGTCATATTCGCAAACGTGAAGGACTTGAGCTTGGTCGCCTTGGTGGGGTCGAACATCCAGATGTTCCGGCTGTCGCCGCCCGCGCTGACCTGGCTGAGGAGCCGCTGGTCGGCTTGCCAGAGGATTTTCGGTTTGCCGGTAGCGGGGTCGAGTATCGGCGCGCCGGTGGTGGCGTCGAGTTGCAGCGCCTGGACTATCCCGGACCAGGTCTGGGTCTGGTAGGTGGTGCTGAACGCGAAATTGTCCTTCGGGGTGATGTTGGGACTCGAAGTGGCCGCAGCCGACGCCGAAGCCGTACGCCCCGCGACCTTGCCAATGGCTGCCTGGAGCGCAGTCGCGAGCGTCCGGGGATTGGTGGCCTGGAAGAAAGTCCCGCGCCCGTTGACGGCGGCGTGCCACAGATCGTCGAGCGCGGCCTGCTGGTTCTCCTGCGGCGCCGGCCAGTTGCAAACGCCTGCGGCCCAGAAGCAGGCGCTGGGCGCGGCGCTCTTGATGTTTGCGAAATCTCCGGTCGTGGCCGTTTCGTAGTCGGCCTGGTACCTCATCATCCCTTCGGCGAGGCCCAGGGTGAAGGTGACCATGTGCTGGTGCTGGGCAAAGTCCGCCCCCTGCGGCTGCACGTTGTTCTTGCCCACGTCGACGGTGTTCGCCGGCGTGCTGCTGGGACTGTTCTTGGACCCGGTGGTGTTGCCGTTGAAGTCCTTGCCGTCGCGCAGGTCGGTCATGTAGTAGTACAAGGCCACGTCGGCGAGCGTTCCCTTGGTCCCGGGATTGGACCCGGCCACGGTACCCGGCACGATGTTTCCGTCGTAGGTGCCGGTGGCGCGGCTCGCTATCGGGTCCGTGTACGCGGGGGTGACCCCAGCGGGCATGTTAGCGGCCGTGTAGTTGTACGGGTCCGCGTTGTCCCAGTTTCCCATCGCGGTACCGGCAATGTCCTGTCCCGCGTTGCCGTTCCAGAAGCCGTCCGTGGTGAGAAGGGTGTAGTTTTTCTGGCACGACGACTGCACCGGATCGTCGGCGGCCGGAATGCCCTTCGTCAGCCCGGTGTTGTTGAGCTTGCCCGCGTAAATCCACCCGGCGCGCGAAAGCGCCTCGCGCAGGGGCGTGGCGCTTCCGGGAGTCTGCTGGTAGAACTTGGTGTAGAAGTTGTTCGCCTGCGTCGTGTTGAAACTGTCGAATCTCAGGTACTGGGCGGCGACTACGGAGCCGGTGTCCTGGGCGTGAATGGTGATGAAGCCAACGCGCAGGATATCGGGCTTGGGCGGCGTGCCGGCCGGATTGGAGATGAAACTGCGGAACGAAATCCCCACCGCGGTCTTCATCATCTGCAGGCGCGTGCGGTAGTAGGCGTACCATTTTGCGTAGTTCTGGATTTCCTCGGTGTAGGTGCAGGTCGGCACGCCCAGGCAATCGACCCGGTTGGGCCGGTTGCCATAGGTGGGGCCGGAAATGATGGTCTCGCGGACGAAATGGCCGTAGCGGGGAAACTGGTAGAACTGGAGTCCCGGCACGTTGAGGTACTTGAGCTGGCACCGGTTGGTCTGCGGCACGGTCGCGATGAAGGTGACCGCGCCGTGCGCGAGGGCTTCTTCCTGGGTCCGGCAAAAACGCACGTACGCCGGGAACGTATAGTTGGCGGGCGCCACGGCCGGAGGGATAGCCTCGACGCAGTCGGTCAGGTTGACGTCCGCACAGAATTCGACCGGAACGATGTGGTAGGCGACGGCCGGACCGTTGACGTTGCTGACGACGTTGTACAAGCCGGTGCGCACCCAGCTGCCGGGGAGGCTTTGAAGGCTGGTGGCGCTCGAAGTGTATTTGAACGTATTGGCATCGACGACGGTCACGGTTCCGGTCGCGGTGCTGGTGGCGTTCATATTGCTGACGCTCGTGACCGAGGTGATGATGTCGTTCGTCACCAGGCCGTGGCCGGGGCTCGCAACTGTCACCGTGTTGCTGCCGAGCAGGCGCACGAAAGAAGTGATGCTGCCGAGATTGACGCACTTGCGGTAAGTAGCGTTTGTCGCGTTTATCGTGCCGGAGCTTCCCGACGTATAGGTGAAGGTATTGGCGTTCGCCACCGTGGCCACGGCCACGCAGGTGACATTCAAGCCTGCCGTCCCGCTGGTGACGTAAACCTTGTCGGATGTCGTCAGGCCGTGCGCTTCGACCGTGGTCGCGGTGACCGTGGCCGAGGCTCTCTTGAAGCTTCCGATCTGCATCATCTCGGGAAGACCGAATACGTTTGTTTGAACGCCGGCTACCACCCCGAAGCTCGAGTTGGACTTGTTGGTGCGGTAAGGAAACTTGCCGGCGGACATGGCGTGGCCGGAGTCGTCGGTGCCCGAAACGAGCGTAAGGGTAGGGATCCCTGCGGGCGCGCTCGGCGCCGGGGCTGCCGAGTCGGTCTGGCCGCTGCGCATGCAGACGTTATTCGAATTGCAATACCGCCGGTCCTGTATGCCGCTCGTGATGTTGGTGGTACCGGTAGGTGTTGGTATCGACTGTTTTTGGTAGGCATCGTTCGGGGTCGAGGCAACGGCGATCGTCCCGGTCGGCGGGTTGAAGTGCGGCAGGCCGTTCGAGTCGACCCCTGCGAGATAGCTGAAGTTGGGATCGTACGCAACCCCGTTCATGGCGAACTGGCCGCCTGCAGAATAAGGCGGGTCGCCCGCTACGCACAGCGTGCTGTTGCCGCTGTTGGTCATGCAGGGATTGTTCGGCTGGTTCGTGCCGGGCGTGCCGGGATCGACGTAGTCGGGAACGAAATCCCAGTCCATGCTCCCCGAGTTGTCAAGCGTGAAAAGCAGGTTCGGCAGGACGGTGCTGCCGCCCGCGGAGGCGAGCGGCAACTGGGAGACAGCGACTTGTGCAAACGCCGGTTGAGCGGCCAGGGCCGCAGCGAGTCCGCAGGCGAGCAGGCATTTGATCGGAACGACGTGGCTGGGTTTCATGATTTTGCTCCCTCTTAGGCGAGTGCGTCCTAGAACGCCCTGACCATGGACTGAACAACCGAAATGGAGTTGCGCGGACCGACGGCTCTCGCCGTAATGCGATAGTGGATGAACGGCAGCGTGGTATGGGAGTCGGTGGGCCGGGTCTGGTCCATGCCCTCCTGGGCCAAGGCCGAAGTGGTAAGCGTCGACGCGCAAGTGTTGGACTTGCTGCTGCAGGTTCCGCTGGTGCCGCAGTTGGGTACGGAGCACATGCGATGGATGAGGAAGGACACGACATAGCCGCCGGCGTCGGGATTGCCGTTGTTCAGCTGCGCCGCCTCGCTCCAGTTGGCGGGACTGTACCAGTCGGGTTCGCTTGGGGCGACGCTGGAGAAGTAGCCGACTGAGTTTGCGGCCGGCGCGTGGTTGTCGTTGATCAGGTTGCCGGCGAAATCCGGGGCGAGCGCGAGAGTCGCGGTGAGCCAGTTGACCCCGGCCTGGATTCCCTGGTCGGCCGCGTTGACCGAAGCCTGCCGCAGCCCGATGTTGCCGGCGACGATGGTCGCGGTGTCCACCGAGCGCATCGTCGCGATGCCGGCGAGCGTCAGGGCGACCAGCACGATGAGCGCGATGATCAGCATCGTGCCGCGTTGACGGGCACGCGAGGGGAGAGTTCGCGCGCGCCTGGAGAACGAGCGGGGACGGCAGGGCTGGGTTTTCATGTCAGCTCGACTTCCATATCCAGTTGCGCAAGGGAATCGTGGTCTCGAACACGCGATACCGGTAGCATTTCCAGCTGTCCGGAGCAGCCACGCTCGCACTTACATCGAGTCGCGTGTTGTACCCGAGTGCGGTCCACGGCGATCCCGTCCACTGTGGCTCGGCGGTGGTTGCGTCGCACGGGTCGGTGGCAATTCCGCTGGAGGGCTTCTCGGGCAATGCGCTGCGCGACAAAATGGCGATCCGTACCGAGATGAGACTGGCCCAGCGCGTGGCACCCAATGCGTTGAAGGTGGCGGCATCCACGTAGCGGTCGACGATGCCGTCGCCAGCCTTCGGGGCGGCAATGTCGAAGGTCACGGTGGCGTCGTTGATGCCGTCGTCCAGACCGTAGAGCGCGCGCATGTGCACGATGTTGTCGGCGACCGAGGTGACGGTCGGTTGGCCGCTCGCGTCGATCGCGAATTGAGACGTCATCGTCAGGCTTCCGTTAGCGATCGCGTAGACGTTGTAGACCGGCAGATTGACGGGCGAGGTTCCCCCCGGAGGCGTGTAGTAGAGATTGCCGAGGTTGAACACGCGCGACACGTTGGCCGAGCCGGTGCCCGCATAGGTCACGCCCATCCCTCCGGGCTTGTTGAATCTGGGATTGCGGTTGACCCCTGCGCTCAAGTACGGAGTGGCGGGGTCGTGATTGATCACGTTCGCGAGTATGCCGGTGACTTCCATGATCGAGCAGTTCTTCGCCGTGTTCGGTTCGACCATGAGGATCACGTCGCCGGGGCTGTATCCGAACGGGTTGGTGACGCTCAGCGGGTCGGTGGGGTTCGCCATGTCCCCGGACAGTGGGGCGGTTGCGGCCTGGGGTTGCGAGCCGTAGAACACGCTCACCTGGTCGGGCGCCGTGGTTGCGCCACCGGAAGTAATGAACACCGGAGCGAGCGGTATGTTGAAGCCGACCGGCGGAAAATCCGGAGTCGTGCGCTTGTTGTCGTATCCGATGATATTGCAGCCGGCGAAGGTGGTGTCGTTGAATCCCATTCCCGCGTTCTTGAAGTCGCGCTCCATGGTATAGAGGGCAATCACGCCGTTTTGCTGGGCATCACCGCCGCTCGTGGTGGTGCGCTTGATGCCCTCGGACACCTCGAACACCTGGAAGATGATGATCATGCCGATCAGCCCGATGAGCATGGCGACCAGCAACTCCACCATGCTGAAGCCGCGCTCGGAAACGCGATGTAGGGACGGGCGCATCGCTCAGCTCGGGCTCGGATAAACGTACGCGGTCACGGTATGGTTGTGCACCGGGAGCCCCTGCTTCGCTTCTTCGGGCATGCGCCATCTGACGGTAATCTGCACGGTCGCTCCCACCGCCACCGCCGGCGCCGCGGGCACGGGGTTGGTGAGCGTCACGACCGGAAGCTGGTTGGCTGCGTCCGGAAGCAGGGCTTGCACCTTGTTGACCCATCCCTGGATTTTCGCGGGGGGCGCGCCGGCTCCGGCAAACGCATAAGCGCCGATATTCCCGTTGTCGGTCCACATTTGCGCAAGCAGATCCTGGGCGAGAAAGGCCGCCTCGCTGCGGTACTTGGCGCTCGTGACGTCCTTGACCGCCATGCCCAGCATTCCGACTACGGAGAGAATGCCGATCGAGAAAATCAGGATGGCTATGAGGGCCTCGATCAGCATCACGCCGCGCTCGCGCCCCGATGACTGGAACTGCTTGTTCATGCGCATTGGCTTGCCTCCGGATCCGATCATGGCCACGCCGGGCAGCCGCGCGGATCGCTGGCCGCCAGCGCCGGGTCGCACATGCGGGCACTCCCGCCGGGGTTGACGGCGATGCGCAGGGGACGCACCGCGCCGGCGGCGACACTGGGGTTGGTCACATCGATCCTGACGATGCTCTTCGAAGCGTCGGCATTCGCGATGACGTTTCCCAGCGGTGAGAATGTCACGGTGTTGGCCGCTTGCGCCACGGGCGCGGCGGGTGGAGCGGGTACGAACGCGACCGTCGCCAGTGAGTTGGGAGAGCCTTCGGCGTTGGTGCGCCGCTGGAGAATTCGCACAGGCGGAGCCGGCACTTCGTCCTTGAAGGTGACGGCATCGCACGCACCGGTGGGATCGTCGAGGCTCACCACCCAGCTTAGCGGGGCTGGTGTACCTAGCGGGTCGCTCGGCAAGATGCAATTCGAGGTCAGATCGGAAACCAGCACGAAACGCACCGGAGCGTTGCGGCGTACCGCTTCTCCGCGCGCCACCTGCAGGCCGTTGAGCGTTGCGTCGGCGGCGGCGCGGATCTGCTGGTTCTGCAGCCATTCCCCGAAGCCGGGCACACCCAGTGCGATCAGCACGCCCAGCACCGCTATCGAGATCAGCACCTCGACAAGGGTGAATCCGCGCGGCGTGAGGCGAGGATTCAGCACTGGCCGCCCTTCCTCGCGGTCCAGCAGGCCGGATTGGCCGCGTATCCCGCCTGGTCCATCGCGGAGCCGGCAGCCACCGTGGTCGCGCGAACATTCCCCACATCGATTGTGAAAGTAATGCCCGCGACGCCGGAGTCGATGGCGTCGGCCTGGATCGTGTAGTCGGGCGGGTTTGCCCCGATAACGGGACAGGTGATGTTGAAATACTTCAGACCCGTCGGTATCGGAACGCTGGAGCCCGCCTGGCAAGGTGCGACCACGGGACTGCCGACGGGGGGGCTGTAAAACCTGTTGTCCTGATAGTACTGCTCCATCTTCGTACGCATGGCGAGCAGCGCGGTGGTGGCTTCCTGAATCTTGCTGCGCCTGATGTAGTCCGTGTAGTTGGGTATGGCGATCGCTGCAAGGATCGCAACGATCGCGACCGTGACCATCAACTCGATCAGCGTGAAACCGGATTGGCGCTGCATTGAAACCCCCTTTGACATGTGATGGATGATAGAGAAACCGGCGGGTCCGGCGCAAAACCTCCCGACCGATGGGCGAATTGCGGGAATGGACGGCGTCCTCAGGGGATTCTAGCGGAATTAATTCACGCTTCAGTCCGTCGCCCGGCAAGCGCCCGTACCGCGCGTTCGGCTCTGCGGCGGCACTAATTAGACACAGTCCAGGTTCTCGCCTAGAATGATTTGCATGAAACCGCGAGTACCCGACCGCAAGGACGTGGCGGAGCTGCTGCGCAGTCGTGGGATCACGCCGACGCACCCGCGCATCGAGATCGCCCACGTGCTGTTTTCGCGCCGCGAGCACCTCTCCGCCGACCAGATCCTCGCGCTGGTGAATGCACGCTACGCCGAATCCTCGAAGGCAACGGTGTACAACACGCTGAAGCTCTTCGTCGAGAAAAAACTGGTGCGCGAGCTCATCGTCGACCCGGCGAGGATCGTCTACGACCCGAACACCGAGCCGCACCATCATCTCTACGACGTCGCCACCGGCCGGCTCACCGATGTTCCCGCCGCCGACGTGCAGGTGGTCGGCTTGCCGCCTTTGCCGGCCGGGATGGTGGCCGAAGGCGTGGACATCACCATCCGTCTGCGCCCGCGGTCCTGAGCGCGCGCGATGCGCAGCACGTCCGCGTCGTGAGCGCGCACGCCGGCTCCTTGTGGACGAAGGCGCCGCTGCTAGCCGCTGCTATAATGCGCGCTCGTTCATGCGTGCTACGTCCGGGCGCAGGCTGGCGTAGCTCAGCTGGTAGAGCAACTGATTCGTAATCAGTAGGTCGGTGGTTCGAGTCCACTCGCCAGCACCACCCGAGACCGGATCCGCGCCCGGCACGCGGCAGGCGTCATGGGGCAGGTCCGGGAGGGACCATGTTGAATCTCTTCGGTAGCGGCAAGTCCGACCATCCGATGGCCGATTTCAAGGCGGCCCGTAAGATCCTCGGCGAGATTCCCGGCAACGATCCGCTCAAGGCCCTTGAAGAGCTGAACCACTGGCTGGAATCGGTGTGCGAGCCCGGCCACTTCAAACCCGATCACCGCGCGCAGCTGGTGCAGATGATCGAGGAGACCTCCCAAGGCACCCTGCGCAAGCTG
>JBGPTG010000086.1:0-11110 GCA_041490545.1 Gammaproteobacteria bacterium | reverse complement strand
TCCTTGGTCGCCTGCATCACTTCCGCGTACTCCGACTTGTGCGGCAGCGTCGGCGGCTTGGTGTAGCGCACGCCGTACATGTCGCGCGGCTTGGAGTAGCCGTCCCAGCCGATCTGCTCGATGCCGTAATAGAGCTCGTTGGTGTGGCCGTCGGGATCGGGCGGATAGAAATGCCAGTTCGACCCCGGCAGGTCGCGGCCGGCGCGGCGGATCGGGCGGCCGCGCTTGGAAAACCAGTCAAAGGCGTCGGAGACTTCCTGCAGCGACCCGCACTGCCAGGTGATCTGGTTCAACGACCCTGATGGCTTCAGCGAATGCGGATTCAGGCACGCGTACGCGGCCTTCGGAAAAAACACGAACGAATGGTGATCGGTGCCGTGGCGGGTGAAGTAGCCCTGTGTCGGTCCGCAGGACTTGCGCTGCTCTTCCGAGAGCCGCGGGCCGAAGTCGAGCGGATCGGAAATGCGAAAGCCCAGAAGGCGACAGTAGAAATCCTTGCTGCGCTCCGGATCGGTAACGTTGACGCCGAAATGGCCGAGGCGCCGGATGCGGAACGGTCGCGGCATGCGCACGCCGCCGACGAGAAAGGCCTCCGCCTGTGCGGGAATGCGTTCGGGTTTGTTCATCGGGCTACTCCTCCAGGTCGCGGCATTGTACGCCCGGCGCCGACGGTCGCTTCGAGCCGGTTCAGCAGCTTTTCCGGAACAGCAACGATCGCGGAGACCCCCCCATCGAGCCCGGTAAACTCAACTTCGTACACTCGCGGATCGAGCTCCTCGACAATTGTCCCGATCTGCCCCTTGCGAAGTCCTTTCTCCGGCAGGTCCTCGATCAGCGTGACGACATCCAGCAGATTCATGCAACATCTTTACACGACTGATGCACTACGGCAATGCGCGAAACTGCTCGACGGTATTCACGAATGGCATCGCGGATATTCTTCACCGCTTCCTTTTCAGTGGAACCCTGAGACCAGCACCTCGGCAACTCGGGAACGGAAACGCTATAGCCCTCGTCCGATTGGCGCAATGCGATCCGATATTTCATGTGAGCCCCCAGGTGCATAGAGGAGCGTTTGGTCGCGCGGGATTCGCTCAAATGGGGTAAAGGCGCAGATCCGGGGCAACCAACGCGATGGCAGCGAAGTCCCTGTCGTCATGAAGCAGGACCAAGCCGTTCTCGATCGCAATGCGCGCGATCAGGCAGTCGTTGCTGCTGCGGGGCGTCTTTCCTGCGCGACGGCAGTCTTGATACAGCCGCGCCGCCGCGACATGCGACTCGACCGGGTCCGCGAACGAATAGCAGCACAGCCCCGAGAAATACTTCCTCCACTTCTCGAAGCGTTCGTCCGAGTCTGCGCCTTGCAGGATCTCCTGCAGGATGATCGGCGCGATTCCAACGATTTGGTCTCCCGGAAGAAACTCCTTGAGCGCACCGACCTGCCGGGTGGCGTTGCCGCGCAGGTAGTCCACCCAGACCGAGGTGTCCACCAGGACCATCAGCTCGCGGAGCGCGCCCGCTTGTGGTCGTAATCCTTGCGTACCCCGCCGCTGCCGTAAAGCTCGAGAAGTTTCCGCTGCCTTCCGCTCTGCACGAAACGCCGGAGCGCAACGGCGACCGCTTCCCTCATGGTCCTGACGTTGGCGAGGCGCATGGCTTCCTTGACGAGCTTGTCGTCGAGCACGATGTTAGTTCGCACAATACACCTCTGGATGTGTATAAGACCTCAGACTACCACCGGCGCGTACCGGGCTCAAGCGTCGTCGGGAGCCAGCTTCTCCGCGCGCCACCTGTTCAACCCGCTGCGGCGCCGCGCCCGCCGGCGCCGCGCGTCAGTCTATGCGTGCCTCGCTCTCTTTCGCCACCTTCGCCCAGCGCGCGATGTCGGCGGCGATGAACTCGGCGAATTCCTCCGGCGTGCTGCCGATCGGCTCGAAGCCGAAGGCGGCGATGCGCTCGACCACCTCGGGGAGCCTGAGCGCGTCGGCGACCTCGCGCTGAAGCTTGATCACGATCTCGGGCGGCGTACCGGCCGGCGCGAGCAGGCCGTTCCAGCCGAACACGTCGAAAGCCGGCAGCCCGCTCTGCGCCACCGTCGGCAGTTCCGGAATGAAGGCCGAGCGCTTCGCGGTGGACACTGCGAGCGCGCGTATCGTGCCGGCGCGCACCTGCGGCAGGCCCGCCGGCCCGACGGTGAACATCACCTGCAGCCGACCGGCGATGAGATCGGTGATCGCCGCGGCGACGGTCTTGTAGGGCACGTGCACCAGATTGATCCCCGCCATCGACTTGAAGAGTTCGGTGGCGAGGTGCGGCGGCGTGCCGCTGCCGCCCGAGCCGTAGTTCAGCGCGCCAGGTTTCGCCTTCGCCAACCGGATGAGATCCTCGACCGAGCCCACCGGAACCGAAGGATGCACGGCGAGAATGAAGGGCGTCGAGGCGATCAGCGTGACCGGCGCGAAATCCTTCTCCATGTCGTACGCCACCTTGTACAGGCCCGGGTTGATGGTGTGCGTGCTGGTGGCGAGGAGCAGCGTGTAGCCGTCGGGCACGGCACGCGCCACCGCTTCGGCGGAGACGGTGCCGCCGCGCTGATCGACGATCACCGGCTCGCCCCAGGCTTCGATCAACCTCTGGCCGAGCACGCGCGCGAGCGCGTCCGGGCCGGGCCCGACGATGATACGGATCGGTTTCACCGGATAGCTTTGGGCCGCGACGTTCGCCGCCGCGAGCAACGCAGCGAGCGCGCAGCAGCGCAGCGATGCGGCCGTCACGCGGTTTTCCTCGATCACGCGCGAGCGGCCGCGCGCGTCGTTGCCGGTCACCACCCGCCGAACGGTCTTCACCATCGCCCGCGCGGGAGACTCGCGCGCAACTCGCCCATTTCGCGATCGAGTTCGCCGGTCACTTTGCCTCCGCGGCGAAATGCCCGCGCGGGTTGAAGCTCGACGCGCCGGCGAGCTCCCGGTAAAGCACACGCTCGCGCTCGCCTATCGCACCGGGCACGGCGATCTGCACGATGGCGAACAGATCGCCCTCGCCCGCGCGCGGCTTGGGCAGCCCGCGCCCGGCGAGCCGCAACTGCTGGCCGGCGCGCGTGCCCGGCGGCACCTTGAGGCTCACCGAGCCTCCCAGGGTCGGCACCTGCAGCGTCGCGCCGAGCACCGCTTCCCAGGGCGCGACCGGCAGGTCGAGGTAGAGATCGTGGCCGCTGACGCGGAACAGGCGGTGCGGATGCAGCGCGATGTTGAGATACAGGTCGCCGTTGCGCCCGCCGTTGAGGCCCTTGCCGCCCTTGCCCGGCAGGCTCAGGCGCTGGCCGTCGCTGGCGCCCTTCGGAATGCGCGCCTTGAACGCGCGCCGCGTGCGATGCACGAAACCGTTTTCGTCGTACTCGGGCACGGCGAGCTCGAGTTCCACCTCGGTGCCGCGATACGCGTCCTCGAGCGTGATATGCGCGGTGACCTCGTAGTCCTGCCCGGGAATCTGCATTCCGGCGCGGGCGCCGCGGCGCGTGCCGCCCGCCATGCCGGCGAACAGGTCGCCGAGATCGTCGAACGCGAAACCCCCATCGCCGAACTGTTTCGCCCAGCCCGGCGGCGGCCGGAACTCCTGCCCCGGGCGGTGGCTGCCGAGCTGGTCGTAGGCGGCGCGCTTTTCCGGATCCTTCAGTGTCTCGTAGGCTTCCCCCAGCTCCTTGAATTTCTCCTCGGCGCCGCGCTCCTTGGAAACGTCGGGATGGTACTTGCGCGCGAGCTTGCGGTAGGCCCGCTTGATCTCCTCCGCGCTCGCGGTGCGCTGGACACCCATCACGGCGTAGTAGTCCTTGTATTTCATCGCCCGGGCATTGTATCCCCGCGCCCGCCGGCGGCGCCGGCCCCGGGGGATCGTCCCCCGCCAGCCGCCTTGACAGGCTCTAGCGTCGACTCGAAAATGAACGTGTTCACCTTTTCCCGCCCCGCCTTCCGGGATTCCGCTCCATGACCCAGGTGCTGATCGTGCTGACCCTGCCAGAGCCGGTGCGCATGCAGTATTACCAGCACATCCGCAGCACCTTTCCGCAAGTCGGGCTCGACATGGTCGATCACCACAGCAAGGTCGATCCGTACATCGGTGCCGCCGACGTCCTCATCACCTTCGGCGCGCAGATGGCGAACCACGTGTTCGAAAAGGCGAAGAACCTGAAATGGGTGCAGGCCCTGGGCACCGGCGTGGACGGCATCACCGACCAGGCGGGGCTGAAGGAAAACGTTCTCGTCACCAACATGCACGGTTTTCACGGCGGCCCGATGTCGGAAGCCGCGCTGATGGGAATGCTGTCGCTCGCGCGCGGCCTGCTTCGCTCGCTGCGCCTGCAGGCGCAGCACCAGTGGGAGCGCTTTCCGGCGAAGCTGCTGAAGGAGAAGACGGTCGGCATCTTCGGCGTCGGCGTGATCGCGCAGGAACTCGCGCCCAAGTGCAAGGCCCTGGGAATGCGGGTCGTGGGCATCTCCTCGGCAAAGCGACGGGTGCCGGGGTTCGACGCAATGGCCGGGCGCGACGAGCTGGAACGCGTGGTGAAGGATCTCGATTTTCTGGTCATCCTCACGCCCTATACGAAGGAGACGCACAACATCGTCGATGCGAGAATATTTGCCGCAATGAAGCCCAGCGCGATTCTCGTCAACCTCGCGCGCGGCGGCGTGGTGGACGAAGACGCGCTCGTCGCGGCGTTAAAAGGCAGGAAGCTCGCCGGCGCCGCGCTCGACGTCTTCGCCACCGAACCCCTGCCCGGGGATTCGCCGCTCTGGGACATGGAGAACGTCATCGTCACCCAGCACCAGGGCGGATTCTTCGACAGCTACCCGAGTTTCGCGATTCCCGTCGTCGAGGAGAACATGCGCAAGTTCCTCGCCGGCGATACCAAGGGCATGATCAACGTGGTGAAGCATTAGGGACAAACGCATGGCCGAAGCTCATGAACGCCTCAACCACCCCATCTCCAGCGCGGAACTCGAGCGCCGCTGGGCCGCGGTGCGCTCGGCGATGGCGGACCTGAAGATCGATGCGCTGCTCATGCAGTCGAACAACGACTGGATGGGCGGCTACGTCAAGTACTTCACCGACGTGCCGGCGACCAACGGCTACCCGGTCACGGTGATCTTTCCGAAGGACGATCGCATGACGGTGATCGCGCAGGGGCCGATGGGCGTGGCGCGCGAGTTCGGGCCGCAGGGCGACCCGGTGCGCCGCGGCACCGCGCGCTTCATGGGCATGCCCTCGTACGCTTCCTGCCCATATACGGCGGAGTACGACGCGCAGCTCGCCGAGCGCGCGCTCGAGCGGTACTCGGGCGGCACGATCGGCCTGCTGGGGCGCGCGGCGATGTCCTTTGCGCTCGGCGACTATTTGCAGCGCACCCTCACCCGCGCGAAATTCACGGATGCCTCGGACATGGTCGATCGCATCAAGGCGATCAAGAGCCCGGAAGAACTGGAGCGGATCCGCCGCACCGCCGTGATGCAGGACAAGGCGATGGAGGAAACCTTTGCCGCGATCAAGCCCGGCATGCGCGAGCTGGAAGTCGCCGCGGTTGCCGAGCACGCCGGCCACAAGCATGGCAGCGAACAGGGCCTGTTCCTCACCGGCTCGGGTCCGGTCGGCACCGCCGCGATCTTCGCCAACCGCTACCAGCAGAACCGCGTGCTGCGCAAAGGCGACCAGTTCACGATCCTGATCGAGAACAACGGCCCGGGAGGCTTCTACACCGAGCTCGGCCGCACCTGCGTGCTGGGCAAGGCGTCGCAGGAGATGAAGGACGAGTTCGCCTTCGTGCTCGATGCGCAGAAGTTCACCCTGGACCGGATGAAGCCCGGCGCGAAGTGCAGCGACATCTTCGCCGAATACAACGCTTTCATGAAGCGGAACAAGCGCCCGGAGGAGAAACGCCTGCATGCGCACGGCCAGGGCTACGACATGGTCGAGCGGCCGCTGATCCGGCACGACGAGACCATGACCATCCGGAAGGACATGAACATGGTCTGCCACCCGACCTACGTCACCGAGCGCACCTACAGCTGGTGCTGCGACAACTTCCTCATCGGCGACTCGGGCGTGGCGGAGAAGCTGCACAAGTTTCCGCAGAAGATTGTCGAGATCGAATGAGAAACCGGGGAGAAACCATGAAGCAAGCCGTGCGCACTCTTTTCAGCATCGCCTTCGCCGCCGCCGCCGGGCTGGCCGCCGCCCAGGACTGGCCGAGCAGGCCGGTGAAGTGGATCCTGTCGCAGCCCGCCGGCGCCTCGCCCGACATCACCGCGCGTCTGGTCGCCGACCGGCTGTCGAAGATGTGGGGACAGCAGGTGGTCGTCGACAACCGCCCCGGCGGGCAGAACGTCATCGGCGCGCAGCTCGCCGCGCGCTCGCCGGCCGACGGCTACACCTATTTCTTCGCCACTACAGCGGCGATCGTCTCCAATCCGTTCACCTTCAAGTCGCTGCCCTACGATCCCGAGCGCGATTTCGTGCCGGTCGTTCTAATCGGCAAGTCGCCGATGGTGGTCGCGGTCAATAATTCGGTGCCGGCGAAATCGCTCGCGGAGCTGATCGCGCTCGACAAGGCGCAGCCCGGCAAGCTCGCCGCGGCGAACGAAGGCGCGAAGACCTTCGGCGGCCTGATGAGCCAGGCGCTCAATCTCGCCACCGGCATGCGGCTCCTGCAGGTCCCCTACAACGGCGTCGCGCCCGCGCTGCAGGACACCGTCGCCGGCAGAACCCAGGTCGTACTGGTGAGCTCGGCGGCGATGTCGCCGTTTCTCAAGCGCGGCGACCTGCGGCCACTCGCTGTCACTGCCGGCAGGCGCGTCCCCGGATTGGAGAACGTGCCAACGCTCGCGGAGTTCTATCCCGGCTTCGAGTACGTCGGCTGGTTCGCACTGGTCGCGCCGACCGGAACCGCCGCCGACATCGTCCAGCGTGTCAACCGCGACGTCAACCGGGTGCTCGCCGACGCCGAGGTGGCGCAGCGGCTGCGCGACCTCGGCGCGATCCACGAAGGCCCCGGAACGCCGCAGGACGCCGCGCAATTCTTCAAGGACGAGCGCGTGCGCTGGGGGAAACTCGTCAAGGACATCGGCTTGCAACCGGAGTGACCATCATGAAGAACCTCGTTCGCGCGTTGTTGCTGGTGGCGTCGTTCTGCGCGCTCGGCGAATCGTACGCCCAGGCCTGGCCGGCGCGCCCGCTCAAGATGGTCGTCTCCTTTGCAGCGGGCTCGGCGCCCGACATCATCTGCCGCTTCGTCGGCGACCGCCTGTCGCGCGCGCTCGGCCAGCAGGTCATCGTCGACAACCGCCCGGGCTCCGGGAACATCATCGCGGCGCAGGCGGCGGCTCGTTCCACACCCGACGGCTACAACTTTTTCTGTGCTACGGCGGCAACGCTGGTTTCCAATCCCCATACGTTCAAATCGCTGCCCTACGACCCGGCGCGCGATTTCGTGCCCGTGTCGATGATCGCAAAAGGCCCGTTCTTCGTCCTCGTGCACCCCGGCATCCCGGTGAAGACGCTCGCGGAACTCGTCGCTTACGACAGGGCGAATCCCGGCAAGCTCGCGTGGGCCACCGACGGCCTGAGAAATTTCACGGGGATGATGGCCGCATGGCTGAACAAGATCGCCGGAACCAACATCCTCACGGTCCCGTACGCGACCATGCCGCTCGGCATCCAGGACACGCTCGCCGGCCGCACGCAGCTCGTCATCCTCGCCGTGCCGGCCGCGGCGCCGCGCATCAAGAGCGGCGAGCTGCGCCCGCTCGCGGCGAGCTTCGCGAAGCGCGTTCCCGGCTACGAGGACGTGCCGGCGATCGCGGAGACTTTTCCGGGATTCGAACTCGTTGGCTGGTTTCTCATCGTCGCCCCGGCGGGAACCCCCGCGGAAATCGTGCAGCGGGTCAACGGCGAGATGGACAAGATCCTCAAGGATCCGGAGACCGTGCAGCGGCTGCGCGGCCTGGGTTTCTTTACCGACGGCGCCGAGACGCCCGAGGCGGTCGCGGAGGCGATCCGCGCCGATACCGCGAAATGGGGCAGTATCGTGAAGGAAATCGGCATACAGCCCGAATAGGACGCAGGTGATGAAGGATTCCGGGCTCCCGCTGGTAGTCGACTTCCACGTGCACATGCTGGAGCAGAGCGTGTTCCAGGCGTCGACGAACAAGACCGTGTTCACCGGATTCGGCGCGAATCCGATGCCTGCGCCGCGGCCGGGCGCGGCGCAGCTGATGCACCGCATGTTCGACCCGAAGCTCGAGATCGAGGACATGGACGCGCGCGGCACGAACGTGAGCGTGATCACCTCGAGCACGGTGCTGCAGGGCACCTCGTGGGCCGACCCGCAGACCGACCTGGAACTTTGCATGCGCTGCAACGACCGCGCCGCCGAGTGGACGGCGCAATATCCGGACCGCTTCGTCGGCAGCTGCGTGCTGCCGCTGCAGGACGTCAAACGCTCGCTGCAGGAGCTCGAGCGCGCGGTGACAAAACTGCGGCTGAAGGTAGCCAACGTCGGCGCGCAGTACGGCGGCGCCTACCTCGGCGACCCGGTGTTCCATCCGTTCTGGGAGGCGATCGAGGCGCGCGGCGTGACCGTGTGGATCCACCCCGAAGGCACGCGCGATCCCTGGTTCCAGCGCTACGCGCTGTGGAACTCGGCCGGCCAGTCGATCGAGGAAGCCAAGTGCCTCACGTCGCTCGTCTACGAAGGCGTCATGCACAAGTATCCGAACCTGAAGGTCGTGATCGCCCACGGCGGCGGCTATTTCCCCCACTACCTCGGCCGCATGGACCGCAACACGCTGAACCGGCCCGACACCGTGAAGAACATCGGCGGCAGGAATCCGAGCGAATTCCTGCGCTCGTTTCATTACGACACCTGCGTCTACGACCCGAAGGTGCTGCGCGTGCTCATCGAGCGCGTCGGCGTGGATCGCCTCGTTCTCGGCAGCGACTACCCTGTGGGCGAGCAGGACCCGGTCGCCTGGCTGCGGGACGCCTGCGGCCTCGCCGGCGCGGATCTGGCGCAGGTCGCAGGCGGCAACGCCGCGCGCCTTCTCGGCCTGCCGGCGCGCGCCGCGGATTGATCCGGAAATGCTGCAGCGTCACCGGCGCGTGGTCACCGGGCACGACGCGAACGGGCGCTCGGTCGTCCTCATCGACGCCGACTCGCCGCACGGCTTTTTCCTGGAAAAGGCGGGCGGCCTGCAGCTCACCGAGTTGTGGGAGACGCGCTCGGCGCCCGCCGACAACGCAGGCGCGACGGACGCCGCCGCGCACGAGCGGCGCATCGAGCCCGTCGGCGGCGGCAGCGTGTTCCGCATCATCGAGTATCCGCCCGACAGCGTGCGCCTCGCGACGCTCGACCCCGAAGCGTTCTTTCCGGCCATGGGCGCGCGCGCGGCCGACGCCCCGACCCGCCGGCATCCGGGCATGCACAAGACCGACACGGTGGACTACTGCGTCGTGCTCTCTGGAGAAATCTACGCCGTGCTCGACGAAAGGGAAGTGCTGCTGCGCGCCGGCGACTGCCTGGTGCAGCGGGGTACGAATCACGCCTGGAGCAACCGCAGCGACGCGCCCTGCAGCATCGCCTTCGTGCTCGTCGCCGCGCGGCCGGCCCCATGACGCATCGCATGGTGCTCGACAAGGACGTGGCCGTGCCGATGCGCGACGGCGCGAGCCTGCGCGCGAACGTGTTTCGTCCCGACGCGCCCGGGCGATTCCCGGTGCTCATGACGCTCGGCCCCTACGGCAAGGACGTGCACCTGTCGCAGTTCATGCCCGAAGCCTGGGAGGCGTTGAAGCGCCGCCATCCGGAAATCCTGAAAGCCTCCTCGTGCAAGTATCTCGTGTTCGAGACGCCCGATCCGGAGATGTGGGCGCCGCAGGGCTACGTGGTGATGAAGATCGATTCGCGCGGCGCGGGAAAATCCCCCGGAAGGCTCGACGTCAATTCGCCGGCGGAATTCCGCGACTTCCACGACGCCATCGAGTGGGCCGGCGTGCAGCCCTGGTCGAACGGCAAAGTCGGGCTGCTCGGCATCTCCTATTACGCGGCCGGTCAGTGGATGATCGCCGCCGAGCGCCCGCCGCACCTCGCAGCGATGCTCCCCTGGCAGGGCACGTACGACTTCTACCGCGACCGCACGCGCCAGGGCGGCATCTTGGGCAGCGGTTTTCTCAAGCGCTGGTGGAACCGCAGCGTGCTGAGGAACCAATTTGGCAACCCGGACACCCCGCTCACCGACATCGACAGCGGCGAGCGCAACACCGGGCCCGAGAGCCTGTCGCCGCCCGAGCTCGCGGCGAATCGCGAGGACTACATCGGCAATCTCCTCACGCGCCCGCTGAACGGTCCCTGGTACGAGGAGCGCAGCGCGCGCCTTGAGCGCATCGGAATTCCCGCGCTCGTTGTCGCGAACTGGGGCGGCCTGGGGCTGCACCTGCGCGGCACGATCCTCGGCTATCTCGGCATCACCTCGAAGCAGAAATGGCTCAAGGTCCAGTCCGGATCGTACTTCCTCACTTTTCTCCAGCCGGAGAACGTCGCGCTGCAGCGGAGGTTTTTCGACCGCTATCTGAAAGACATCGACAACGGCTGGGAGCGCGAGCCGAAAGTGGAAGTCGCGCTACGCGCCGTTGACGACACGGTGAAGCGCATCGCGAGCGACACGCGATGGCCGCTCACCGGAACGCAATGGACGCGCCTGTATCTCGATGCCTCAAAACTCGCGCTAGTCGCGGCTGCCCCGCACGATAGTACGAGCGCGAGCTACGCGGCGATCGGCCAAGGCCTGACCTTCAGCACCGCGCCCCTCGATCGAGACCTGGAATTCGCCGGCCCGATCAAGGCGAAGCTGTTCGTGTCCTCCGGCACCGAAGACATGGACCTCTTTGCCACGCTGCGCGCCTTCGATCCGCAGGGAAAGGAAGTCACCTTTCTTTCCGCGGTCGAGCCTAAGGCGCCGGTGTCGCAGGGCTGGCTGCGCGTGTCGCAGCGCAAACTCGACGCCAAACGCTCCACAGAATACCAACCCCTGCACGCGCACGACGAGACGCAGAAGCTGGTCCCCGG
>JBGPTG010000085.1:0-11146 GCA_041490545.1 Gammaproteobacteria bacterium | reverse complement strand
TCGACGTCGGCGCCGGCGATGAATCCCGACGCCTTTGCCGAGCGGATCGCCAGTCCGCGCGGATTGCGCGCGCGCAGCTCGTCGACGATCGCGTCGAGCTCGGCCATCACCTCGGCCGTGAGGACGTTGGTCGAGCTGTCCGCTTTGTCGAAGGACAGCCACACCAGTCCGTCCTGGTCGGTGTCGAGCTTCCAGTTCTTGTACGCGGCGGCCATGGTCGTCAGAAGGCCTCGACCAGCATCGCCCCGCCCAGGCCGCCGCCGATGCAGATCGAGGCGATGCCGCGTTTGCCCTGCCTGCGCTTGAGCGTGTGCAGCAGGTGCAGCACGATGCGTGCGCCCGAGGCGCCGACCGGGTGGCCGAGCGCGATCGCGCCGCCGTTCGGATTGAGCTTGTCCATGTCGAGCTCGCCGAGCGCCGCCTCCAATCCGAGTTGCTCGCGGCAGTACCTGTCTTCCTTCCACGCGGCGAGGCAGCCGAGCACCTGCGCGGCAAAGGCCTCGTTGATTTCCCAGCCGTCGACATCGCCGAGCTTCAATCCGTGGCGCTTCAGGATCGGCGTGACGGCGTGCACCGGCCCCAGGCCCATCTGCGCCGGATCGAGCCCAGCCCACTGCGAGTCGACGATGCGGCCGACCGGTTTCAGGCCGTGACGCTTCACCGCTTCGTCGGTCGCGAGCACCAGCCACACGGCCCCGTCGGTGATCTGCGAGGAATTCCCGGCGGTGACGTTGCCGTACTTGCGGTCGAAGAAAGGCTTCAGCTTGGCGAGGTTCTCAGCGGTCGAATCCTTGCGAACGCCGTCGTCGTCCTTGGTGAGCGTGCCTTTGTCGTCATAGACCGGCACGATTTCCGCGGCCAGTCCGTCATGGGCGCTGCCGAGGAGACCGCCTTCCTGTGCCGTGATGACGCGCGCGTGGCTGCGCGCGGCGAACTCGTCCATCTGCCGCCGGTCGATGCCGAAACGGTACGCGAGGTTCTCGGCGGTCTGGCCCATGAGCAGGCCGACGTAGGGATCGGTAAGGCCCTTCATCAGGCCGATGACGGGATTGAGCAGCTGCGCGGGCTTCAGCCTCAGGAACATCGCCGCCTTCTGCAGCGGCGACTTGGCCGCCATGAAGTTGGCGAACCACAGGACCATCACGTCGGAATAGTGCAGGGGAACGCGCGACAGCGCGTCGACGCCGCCCGCGAGCACCAGGTTCGAGCGCCCCGAGAGCATGTTGGCGATCGCTGAATCGAGCGCCTGCATGCCCGAGGCGCAATTGCGCATCACCGTCCAGCCGGGCACCTTGTCCCCGCAGCCCATGCGCAGCGCCGCGACGCGGCCGATGTTGACTTCGTCGACCGAGGGCGCCGCGCAGCCGAGGATCACCTCGTCGAGTTCGCCGGGGGCGAAGGGCTGGCGGACCAGCAGCGCTTTCCCCGCCGCCGTGGCGAGGTCGCTCGCCGAGAACGGACCGGGACGGTTGCGCGATTTCAGAAACGGCGTGCGCGCGCCGTCGATGATGTAGATGTCCTTGGCCATTGTCCCACCTTAGCAAAACCGCGACGGAGGCAAAGTAAAACCGTTTCTTCGCGTTCTTTGCGGTTAGCCGGCTGTTGTCAGCTCTCGCGGATGGAGACTCAGATACTCGCGCACCTCCAGCTGCATGCAGTCGATCTCCGTGAGAAACCCTGACACTGCTGCACGGTAGTTGATGGGGTTAGTTTCGGCGTTGCGCAGGTGTGCCACTTGAGCCTGGAACTGGGCAATACGGTCCAGCGTGACTCTGAGCTCTTGATCGTTGGCAATCATGGCTATGCCTCCGTAACTTCCACAATACCCCTTCGCGCTCCGTCGCGCTTGAGCTGCCAGCCCAGGACTGCCTCCTCCTCGTTGGGTAGGGCGGCAAGCTGGCGCAGCCAGAAAACGCTGGCGCCGAAGTGCGCCTGTGCGGCAGGGTGATCGAAAAGGAGCCGGGCCTCTCCCGTTGATTGGTTAAGGTCGAACGTGTCGTGCATGACCAAGAACACATCGACGTCGTTCGGCTCGGGCTTCGCGGTCACGAATGAGCCGAACACGATGAATCGCTTCATGTGACCCGTTGCGGCGACCAGTTCGTAGACGCGCTCGAGGCGCATCCCGACCAGCTTCGTCCTTCAGCGGCGAGAACCTCCACTCGATGTGTCGGGAAAGCCCGGTAAGATCGGCGTACAAAGACGCCGAGTTCATGCCAATGGCGAACGCCAGCCAAGACTTGAACGTAGAACAGATGCGATTTCACCGAGCACTGGTCAACTGTCTTTCATGGGAAACAGAACTCATAGATGTGCCTAACGCTGTGATCATGCAGCGGCACGCTGCGGTTGCGCCGGCCGGATCGCCTCCGATACGCCGAGGTCCTGCGGGAAGTCATCGACGCGGATCACTTCGTCGCGCAACTTCGCGGCGCGCTTGAGCAGCGCCTGGTCGTCGGCGCCGATGACGCGCGCGGCAAGCGCCGCCTGCGCCAGTTCCTCGGGCGATCCGCCGCGGATCGTGCCCGCCTTCTGCGCAGCGCGGATCTTTGCTTCAACGGCCTCGGCCTGGATCGCCGCCTCGAGCGCGGCCTCGAGACAGCCGAGCGGCTCGCTCTCGCTTTTCGGCAGGTACATGCCCGAGGACAGCCGGTCGCGCGTCGCCGAAGGCGCAATCAGCAGGCGCGCCACTTCGTGTCCGAGGGCGTCGCTCGGCGCGGCGAAGCCGCGGCCCAGCGGGAAAATCGCAAGGCGCAGCAGCGCGCCGATCGCGCGGTTCGGGTAGTTGACGAACACCCCGTGCAGCGCTTCGGCGGCGCGCGCGAGCGCGTCGGTGAGCGACCACAGCAGCAGTGCCGTGTCGGCCTGCTGGCGGCCTTCGTCCTCGAAGCGCTTCAGCACCGCGGAGGCGAGGTACATCTGCGACAGCACATCTCCCAGCCGCGCCGAGATCCTTTCCCTGCGCTTCAGCGATCCGCCCAGGACCAGCATCGAGACGTCGGCGGCAAACGCCAGCGCCGCAGAAATCCTCGACAGGTGCTGATAGTAGCGGCGTGCCTGCGGTGCTGCAGCGGAGGGCGCGGACGCGAAGCGGGAACCGGTCAGCGCCATCACCCAGGCGCGCGTGCCATTGGCCATGACGTGGCGCATGTGGCCGAACAGCGCGATGTCGAAGGCCTTCAGGTCCCCCGAGCGCGCTGCGTTCATTTCCTTCAGGACGAACGGGTGGCAGCGGATCGCGCCCTGGCCGAAGATGATCAGGCTCCTCGTCAGGATGTTGGCGCCCTCGACCGTGATCGCGATCGGCAGCTGCTGGTAGGCGCGCCCCATGAAATTGTTCGGACCGAGGCAGATACCCTTGCCGCCGAGGATGTCCATGGCGTCGTTGACCACGGCGCGGCCGCGCTCGGTGAGATGGTATTTCACGATCGCAGAAACGACCGAGGGCTTTTCGCCCAGGTCGACGGCGCCGGCGGTCATGCTGCGCGCGGCGTCCATGAGGTAGAGATTGCCGCCGATGCGCGCAAGCGCCTCCTCGATGCCTTCGAACTTGCCGATCGCGGTCTTGAACTGGCTGCGCACGCGCGCGTAGGCGCCGGTGGCGCGCGCGGCGAGCTTGGCGTAGCCGCAACTCGAAGACGGCAGCGAGATCGAGCGGCCGGCGGCGAGGCTCTCCATGAGCATGCGCCAGCCCTGGCCCGCCATCTTCGGCCCTCCGATGATCCAGTCGAGCGGCATGAACACGTCCTTGCCAGAGTTCGGCCCGTTCTGGAACACCGCGTTGAGCGGATTGTGCCGCCGGCCGATGTCGACGCCGGGGGTCTGCGTCGGCACCAGCGCGCAGGTGATCCCCAGGTCCTCCTTGTCGCCGAGCAGATGGTCGGGGTCGCGCAGCCGGAACGCGAGCCCGAGCAGCGTGGCGATCGGACCGAGGGTGATGTAGCGTTTCTCCCAGGTCACGCGCATGCCGAGCACCTCGCGGCCTTCCCAGGTGCCACGGCAGACGACGCCGACATCGGGGATGGCCGCGGCATCCGATCCGGCGTGCGGGTTGGTCAGGCCGAAGCAGGGTATCTCCAGGCCTTTGGCGAGGCGCGGCAGGGTGTGGTTCTTCTGCGCTTCGGTGCCGTAATGCAGCAGCAGCTCCGCGGGCCCGAGCGAATTGGGCACCATGACGTGCACCGCGGCGACGCCGGAGCGCGTCGCCAGCTTCTGCACCACCTGCGAATGCAGGGTGGCCGAGAACTCCTTTCCGCCGTACTTCTTCGGGATGATCATCCCGAGAAACCCTTTGTCCTTGATGAACTGCCACACGTGCGGCGGCAGATCCTGATGCAGCTGCGAGGTTTCCCAGTCGTTCACCATCGCGCACAACTGCTCGGTCTCGTTGTCGAGAAACGCCTGCTCCTCCGCGGTGAGCGCGGGACGGGGCAGGGCGAGGAGCTTTGCCCAGTCCGGTCGGCCGGAAAACAGATCGCCGTCCCACCACACCGTGCCGGCGTCTATCGCTTCCTGCTCGGTCTGGGACATGGGCGGGAGCTGCCCGCGATACCAGGCGAGCAGGGACCGCGATACGAGCAGCCGACGCAAAGGCGCGACACCGAGCAGGATACCGCCGGCGACGAGGATCGCGCCGAGCACGAACAGGGCGTAGATCGAAAACGCTCCGCCGCCGAGACCCGCGAGCAGTGCCACGATTCCTGCGGCGAACCAGGCCCAGCCCGGAGAATTCAGGTAGGCGAGCGCCGCCGAAGCGGCCACGACGACAGCGATCCAGAGGATGAGGGACATGGGCACTCCCGAACTTTCCGCGCGCGGTGCTCCGGCGCAATACCGCATGATACGCCGGCCCGGCTGTCCGCGGCACGGCGGCGGGACGCGTCGCCGCGTCAATGGAAATCAAGGAGGCATTGTTTGTCGGTGCATCGCCCCGATGTAACATGACAACCCCCCATGGCCCACGATCACCACAGCTTCGCTTTGCCCGTTCCGCTCAAGGATTCCACCGCGCCAAGGCGCCGCAGCGAATGGCGTGCGTTCGGGATGCTGTTTCCATATCTGTGGGAGTTTCGCGTGCGCGTGGCGCTGGCGCTCGCTTTTCTCACCGGCGCGAAGCTCGCCAACGTCGGCGTGCCGCTCGTCCTCAAGGAAGTGGTCGATTCGCTGGATGCGCAGACCGCCGTGCTGGTGCTGCCCCTCGCGTTCCTCGCCGCCTACGGCATTCTCAGGTTTTCGACGACGCTGTTCGGGGAGCTGCGCGACATCGTGTTCGTGCGTGTCACGCAGCGCGCCATCCGCCGCGTCGCGCTCACGGTGTTTCGCCATATGCACAGCCTGTCGCTGCGCTTTCATCTGGAGCGCCATACCGGCGGCGTGTCGCGCGACATCGAGCGCGGCACGCGCGGGATCTCGACGCTGTTGACCTACATGCTGTTCTCGATCATCCCGGTGATCCTCGAGTTCAGCCTGGTGGCGGCTATCCTTCTTACCAAATTCGACTGGCGCTTCGCGGCTGTCACCTTTGTCGCGGTGGTGATCTACATCGCTTTCAGCGTGTCGATCACCGAGTGGCGCATGGATATCCGGCGCCAGGCGAACGAGCTCGACTCGAAGGCCAACACGCGCGCCATCGACAGCCTGCTCAACTACGAGACGGTGAAGTACTTCAACAACGAGGAATACGAGGCGCGCCGCTACGACGAGAACCTGCAGAAGTACGAATCGGCCGCGGTGAAGAACGAGGCCTCGCTCGGGCTCCTCAACATCGGGCAGAGTTGCATCATCGCCATCGCGGTGACGCTGCTCATGATCCTCGCCGCTCAAGGAGTGGTGGCGAAGACCCTGACGCTCGGCGACCTGGTGCTCGTCAACGGGCTGCTCATCCAGCTATACATCCCGCTCAATTTCCTCGGCATGGTCTACCGCGAAATCAAGCAGGCGCTCGTCGACATGGACCGGATGTTCCGCCTGCTGACGCAGGACCGGGAAATCGCCGACCGCCCGGGGGCGCAGTCGCTGGTCGCGGGGAACGCCGCGGTGCGCTTCGAACACGTGGACTTTTCCTACGAGCCGAAGCGGCAGATTCTCTTCGACGTCTCGTTCGCGATCCCCGCGGGCACGAAGCTCGCGGTGGTTGGGCACAGCGGCTCGGGCAAGTCGACCCTGGCGCGGCTGCTGTTCCGCTTCTACGAAGTCGGAGCGGGGCGCGTGACCATCAACGGATCGGATATCCGCGACCTGACGCAGTCATCGCTGCGCGCCGCCATCGGCATCGTGCCGCAGGATACGGTGCTGTTCAACGACACCATCCTCTACAACATCCACTACGGCAGGCCGCAGGCCCCGCTCGAGGAGGTCTTCGACGCGGCAAAGGCGGCGCACATCCACGAATTCATCGAAAGCCTCCCGGACAAGTACGAGTCGCGCGTCGGGGAGCGCGGCCTGAAGCTCTCCGGCGGGGAGAAGCAGCGCGTCGCGATCGCCCGCGCAATCCTCAAGAACCCGAGCATCCTCATCTTCGACGAGGCCACCTCCGCGCTCGACTCCGAGACGGAACAGGGCATCCAGGCGGAACTCGACCGGATCGCTCGCGGACGCACCACGCTGGTGATCGCGCACCGCCTGTCCACCGTGATGGATGCGGACCAGATCCTGGTCCTGGACGCAGGGCGCATCGTCGAGCGCGGTCCGCACCGCGAGCTTCTGGAGAAGAACGGCGCCTACGCCCAGATGTGGGCACTGCAGTTGCAGGAGGAAGCGGCGAGCTAGAGGTCCGGACGGGTCGGGCCCAGGGGTATCCCAGACGTGGCATCAAGAATTCGGCGTAGGCCTCTATTTTTCCTTGCAAATCGCATCCGGCGCCGCTAGACTCCCCCTCCCGATATGCTCCAGGGAGGGGAAGTGCGGCTTATCCCGGTGGCACTGCTTGCGCTCTCCGCCGTTACGGCGGCGATGCCCCTGTGCGCAGCCGCCGCCCCCCACGAACCGCGCGTGGGTTCGCACTCGGCGCTGGTCATCGACCAGGAGTCCGGCGAAATCCTCTTCGGCAAGAACACCCAGTCGACCTTGCCGATCGCATCGCTCACCAAGCTGATGACGGCGATCGTCATCCTCGACGCCGAGTTGGAACCCGACGAGCTGCTGCAGGTCACCCAGGCCGACGTCGACCGGCTGCGCCGCTCGCATTCGCGCCTGCAGGTGGGAACGGTGCTGACCCGCGACGAGCTGCTGCACCTCGCGTTGATGGCTTCCGAGAACCGCGCCGCTTCGGCGCTGGCGAACTCGTATCCGGGCGGCAGGGAGGCCTTCGTGCTCGCCATGAACCTCAAGGCGCAATTGCTCGGCATGTCCGGGACGCGCTTCGCCGACCCGACCGGGCTGTCGGGGCGCAACGTCTCCACCGCGCACGATCTGGCCAAGCTGGTGCAGGCGGCGCATGCCTACATCAAGATCCGCGAATACTCGACTTCGCCGTCCTACCAGCTCACGGTCGGGCGCCGCACCATGCGCTTTGGCAACACCAACCGGCTGACGCTGAATTCCCGCTGGGACATCGGCCTGTCGAAGACCGGCTACATCGCCGAAGCAGGACGCTGCCTCGCCATGCAGATGACGCTCGCCGGGCGTTCCGTTATCATCGTCCTGCTCGACTCCTGGGGAAAGTACACGCGTGTCAGCGACGCAATTCGCATACGCCAGTGGCTGGAATTTCCGTCCGGCCGATTCGCGGTTCACCGCTCGGTCCGTTCCGGGCCAAACGGAATCGTATCGATCCAGGGCTAGACCGTCAGGCGGGCCGAGTGCCTGACGCGCTGAAACCCCAACCGACTCTGCGGCCGGCCGCGCCCGGGGTCGTGCGCTTCTACAATTTTCTTCCGCGCGGCGCGACTTTCCTCGACGACGTGCTTGCCGGACTCGCGCGCGCGCCGAAGAGCATCCCGCCGAAATACTTCTACGACGAGCAGGGCTGCCGGCTGTTCGAGGCGATCTGCGAACTGCCCGAGTACTACCTGACGCGCACCGAGATGGCGATCCTGCGCGCGCAGGCCGCCGACATCGCGCTGTTCGCCGGCCCCGATGCCGAGCTGATCGAGTTCGGCAGCGGGTCGGAAGCAAAGACACGCGTCCTCATCGAAGCCCTGCAGCCCGCGCTGTACGTGCCGGTGGACATCGCCGTCGATACCATGCGCGCGGCATCGGGCGAACTGGCAAGGCAGTTTCCCTGGCTGAACATCGCCGGCCTGTGCGCCGACTACTCGCGGCCGCTCGCGCTGCCCGAGTTCGCCGGCGTGCCGATCCGCAAGAAGGTGGTGTTCTTCCCGGGCTCCACCGTCGGCAATTTCACCCCGGCCGAGGCGCTCGTCTTCCTCAGGCAGGCGCGCAGGGCGGCGGGCACCGGCGGCATCCTGGTGATCGGCGTCGACCTGAAGAAGGACAAGAAGATACTCGATGCCGCCTACGATGACGCCCGGGGTGTAACCGCCGAATTCAACCTGAATCTGCTGAAACGCATCAACCGCGAACTCGGCGCGGATTTCCAGGTGAAACGCTTTCGCCACAAGGCGTTTTACGATCCGGCCATGGGGCGGATCGAGATGCACATCGAAAGCCTCTTCTCGCAGATTGTCCACGTGGCGGGGCGGCGATTCGATTTTGCGGCGGGCGAAACCATTCACACGGAAATCTCCTGCAAGTATTCGATGGAGGAATTCCGCGAACTGGGCAGGAAGGCGGGGTTTTCCCCGGAGAAACTGTGGATGGACCCGGAGGAACTGTTCAGCGTGCACGGGATGATGGCGGTGTAAAGCTTCCCTCTCCCTCGGGGAGAGGGCCAGGGTGAGGGAAATTCTCTTGCCGCCGCATCGGCGGCTGCGCAACTCGCCCTCACAAGAACGATTCGGGCTCAGACAGTGCAGTGCTCGTTTTACCGGGTCACCGGGTACGCGCGATCAATTCTGGGTGTTCCCATCTGGTGCCGTGGTACCAAGTGAGTTTCGAACGCATGAGGAATTTTTGAAGCAGATCGCGGAAAAACGTATAACCGTACTCGACAATTCGGTGCATCAGCGACCCTTCATATACGAGGGGCGTACTTACATGCACGCGTATGAGTACACACCCCGTACGTATCCAGGAGCGAATCCTTCGGAGCCATTTGGCCCACCTGAGTACCTGATGATTAGCGAGTATGGTGGCCCAAACGTCGACGATTGGAGGTACAAGAACATGAGGCGCGGCGGACTGAGGAAGCCGATCTGTCGATATGAAATGCGGCAACACGGCTGATACCACCGGCCGGGAAGCGAATGCGCTCTAACTCTAGGTGGAACGGACGGGCCATGAGCTCTGCTCCTTTGCAGCCGTTATGGCCCGCCGTTCACCACAACTATTAGGCATCTTCACCATTATTCATCATGCCCTTGAGTATCCCCGTCTTCGCCGAACTCGAGTTCTGGTTACTGATAGCCTTCTCTCTCGTGCTTCCGCCTTCAATCTACTGGTTCCTGCTCTCTAGGCGAACCATCGCTCAGACAACCGTACTACTTTTCGGCGTGGCACTTGTAGCGATTGCCGGCTTGGACGTCTACCTCTTACAGCGTCTAACGTCATTGGCAAAACTGAATCCGACTCTGGTCGGCGATTCGATATTCGTCTCAGAAGTATCGCTTGCCCTCTATCTCTTGCCGGCAATGTTCGGAGGGACCGGCATCAATCTTGTGTCTCACGTTTTGGTGAACCATCTTTCTGATGCGGAGAAGAAGTTCAAAGTGACTCATCCAGATGCCTAACCCGCCGTATATAGATGCTTGTGGTACGAATACGAGACTACGCGTACCTCGTTCCTTACGTTGAAAGCGAGAAGGAGATTTTCTTGAAGAGCATCATGCCGAGCCGCAAGGCTACGCGGGATTTCATATCTGGAGACAAGTGACATGAACGGCGAACGGCTGTTGGAACGGGAAATTCTTGCTTCTTTCGAACGAAGCGAATGGAAGCCCATTCGGAACCAGAAAGGCGAAATCGCGCGGCTCAAGGCAGCTGCGGAGGCTACGTTGCTTAAGAACAAGCGGGTCAACATAAGAATTTCGTCGCGGGACCTGGAGGGGTTGCAGGCCCGCGCCGCAGAGGAAGGCGTTCCATACCAGACGCTTATGGCGAGCGTCCTGCACAAATTCGTGTCAGGTCGTCTGATACGCAAAGACGTATAACTACGCGCTCAAGTCGGATCGCGCGCAAGCGCGCCGCCGCTTAGGGAAGCTCTCAACAACCCCTGGTTCGTCATTCCCGCGCAAGCGGGAATCCATGAATTTCAGTCGATTGCTGGATGCCCGCTTTCGCGGGCATGACGTTGATCAGAGCTTCCCTGACAGCGTAGCCTATCCCCGATACCCGATCGCCAGCGAAATTTTCTCCGCCGTTTCGCGCACGAGCGAGGACCACGCCTGTTTCATCCGCTCAGCGGGAGCCGAAACAGAAAGACCCGCGACGAGCATTCCGGCGTCGTCGCGCACGCCGGCGCCTATGCAGCGCACGCCCAGCTCCGCCTCCTCATTGTCCACGGCATAGCCGTTGCGCCGGGTGCGCTCCAGTTCGCGCTCGAGGGCGGCGGCATTGGTGAGGGTGTTGCGCGTGAACGGCGGCAGGTGCGTCCTCTGCGCGTAGCGCTTCAGTCCCTCCGCGCCGTCTTCGAGCAGGAACAGCTTGCCGACTGCGGTGATGTGCAGCGGCGCGCGCGCACCGACGATGTTGACCACGCGCATCAGCGACTTGCCGCTCGAGGTGCGCTCGACGTAGACGATCTCGTCGTCGCGCCGCACCGACAGATTGACCGCCTCGCCCGTGGCGGCGTGGAGTTCGCGCATGAAAGGCAGCGCGTGCTCGCGCACGTTGATGCGCGCCTTGACCAGGTTGCCCAGCTCCAGCAGCCGGATGCCCAGGCAATAACTGCCCGCATCCGCGCGCTCGGCCATCCCGCCGGCGACGAGCGCGCTCAGGATGCGATGCGTGGTCGAGGGATGCAGGCCGCGGGCCCGCGCGAGGCTCTTCAGCGCGACGGGCTCGCCGTGCTGGGCGAGCACTTCCAGCAGCTTCATCATGCGAGCGATGACCTGGATGGAATTCTTGGAGGGAGGGCTGGCCATGGGCG
>JBGPTG010000084.1:0-11162 GCA_041490545.1 Gammaproteobacteria bacterium | reverse complement strand
GAGATCGACCGCATCGCCGCGCGGCTCGCCGCGCGCGGCATGGGCGACGCCGACGCGTGGTGGCAGGAGTGGTGCGCGGCGGCAGAGAGGAACGAGACGCTCGCCGACCAGGCCGCACGCGAAGGCCGCGACCTTACCGCGGGGAGTCACTACCTTCGCGCCGGCAACTACTACTACACCGGCGAGCGCTTCGTCCCTCCCGGCGATAAAAAGCTCGACATCTACAAGAAGGCGCTGCGCTGCTTCCAGGAGGGGCTGAAGCGCCGGCACAAGAACATCGAAGTCGTCGAGGTACCGTACGAAGGCAAGACCCTCCCGGCGTACTTCATGAAAGCTCAAGGGACAGCGGGCCGCGCGCCGACGGTGGCGCTCTTCGACGGCATGGACAACTGCAAGGAGATGAGCGTGCTTTTCGCGGGCCTGGAGTTCGCGCGGCGCGGATTTCATACGCTCGCGATCGACGGGCCGGGGCAGGGCGAGGCGCTGCGCCTGCGCAACATCCACGCGCGCCACGATTACGAAGTACCGGGCACCGCCGCCTACGAGTTCGTGGCGAAGCGCGCGGATGTCGATGCGAAGAAAGTCGTGATCATGGGCTACAGCTTCGGCGGCTACTACGCGCCGCGCATCGCCGCCTTCGAGAAACGCTACGCCGCCTGCGTGTGCCTCGGCGCCCTGCACTGGGACCTGCATGCATGGCAGTCGAAGATCAAGGAGCAGCTGAAGGCCGATCCGAAAAAGAGCGCGCAGTCGAATTTCCAGTTCCAGTGGATCCTCGGCTTGAACGATTCGGGCGCGGCGCTGGAACGCGCCCGGGATTTTTCCCTGGCCAAGGTGGTGGACAGGATCGCCTGTCCGGTGCTCATCACGCATGGGCAGAACGACCGCGTCGTCCCGGTGCAGGCCGCGCACGACCTGTACGCCGCGCTGAAGACGAAGAAGACGCTGAAGATCTTCACGCCCGAGGAGGGCGGGGCGGAACACTGCCAGGTGGACGATAGGGCGTTGGGGATCGGCTATATTGCCGACTGGATCTCTGCCAACATCTGATCGGGGCCACATGAATCGCACAATTCTTCTTCTCGTCTTGTCGACTTTTGCAGCTGGCGGCGCCTTTGCGCAGTACCCGACAAAGCCCGTGCGCCTGGTCGTGCCTTTCCCCGCGGGAGAATCGGTGGACCAGACCGCGCGGCTGGTGGGCCGGTCGTGGTCGGCCGCGCTGGGCCAGCAGATCGTGGTCGACAACCGCGGCGGCGCGGGCGGAACGATAGGCAGCGAAGCGGTGGCGAAATCCGCCGCCGACGGCTACACGCTCCTGTGGGGCAACGTCGGGCCGCTCGCCATCGGGCCGGGCCTGTACAAGAAGCTCGGCTACGACGTGGCGAAGGATTTCGAGCCGGTGTCGCTCGTCGCGACGCTGCCTTTCGTGCTTTTCGCGAGCCCGGTGCTGCCGGCAAACTCCGTGACCGAACTCGTCGCGTACGCGAAGGCGCATCCCGGTGAGATCAACTTCGGTTCCACAGGCGTCGGTTCCGGCCTGCACCTGATCGCGGAACTTTTCAAGAGCGAAGCGGGCATCCAGATCGTGCACGTGCCCTACAAGGGTGTGGCGCAGGCGCTGCCCGAGATGATGTCGGGCAAGGTGCAGATCGCGTTCAACACTATTCCGGCGTTCCTGCCGCACGTCCAGGCCGGGCGCCTGAAGGCGCTTGCGATCACGGCAAGCACGCGCTCGCCGCTGCTCCCGGAGGTTCCCACCATGCCCGAAGCGGGCCTTGCCGGCGTGCAGGGCGGATCCTGGCACGCGGTGGTCGCGCCTGCGGGCACGCCGCGCGAGATCATCGACAGGCTGAATCAGACGCTGGTGGCGACGCTCGCCGCGTCCGAGCTGCGCACGCAGCTCTCGAACCAGGGCGCGGAACCGGTGGGCAGCTCGCCCGAAGTGCTGCGCCGGTTCATGCAGGCCGAAGCCGGGAAGTGGCTTCGCGTGATCCAGTCCTCGGGCGCGCGCGCGGACTGATCTGCACAAAAGAAAAAGGCGCGTGCAGACTCTCGGTCTGCACGCGCCTTTGAACTTCCAGGCGCAGATCGCGCCTGACTACTTCAGGACCAGGCTCGCGTCGGCATCCACCGCAAGCTGGTCGGCGTCCGCCTGCAGCAGAAAGCTCTGCGCGACGGCGTTCGCCGCGGCGGCCTTGACGGCCGCCACGTAGCCCGCGTGGTCCGTGTAGCGCTCCTCCAGCGACAGGCGCGGATCGCCGCTCGCCAGGCGCTCGGCCTTGGTCTTGGCAAACGGGATCATGCCGCCCACGTAGTCGCAGTTCTGGCCCTGGTGGAACGGGCGCGCACCGCCCGCGGTGATGTTCCAGCCCATGTACGTTCCGAGCGGGGCATCACGCAGCACCACCGGCACGCCGCCCATTTCGTTGCCGTCCGCGTCCACGCGCGGCACCAGCATCTTGATGACGCGCTTGATCGGCGGCGGAATGTTGGTCGGTACGCCCGACGCGTCGCTGGGATTGAACTCGTGACCCCAGTCGTAATCCAGAACCGGATTGATGAAATCCGCCTCCGGAGCGGTCGCCCTCAAGCCAGGAATCGTCGGGAAGCCCATGGCTGCCTTGTTCGCCGCGACGAGGTCCGGCTGGCGCTTGTGGTGCCCGTCGTGCTTGTCGCCTTTGTCGTCGTTGTCGCCCTTGTGGCCGTCATGCCCGTCGTGGCCGTCGTCGTCATCATCGCCGTCGTGCGCCTCACCGGGCTTCAGTCTCGGCCAGACGCTGGGCGGCGGCGGCGTGCCGTGCATCACCCAGTTTCGGAAGTGCACGCGCAGAGCGTTGACCGTCTGCGTGTGCGGGACGGGGTTGGCCGGGAAAATTCCGGTGCCGTAGTTGTTGCCCGGGCAGTTCGCCCCGACTGTGGGCAGGCCGGCGCCGGGAAGGCTGGTGTTGAAGCCGCCGCCGCCGCCGCCGTGCGTGGTGCTCGGTATGTAGTAGCGGCGCACGTTCTTCGGCAGCGGGATGTCTTCCTTCGCGTCCGTGCCCACCCATTCCGGCGTCAGCTTGAGCTCCCAGACTTCGGCCGAGCCGAAGTGCTCGATGACCTTCGGGCAGGTGTGCGTTTCCTTGCAGCGATCGAGGATGCCGCGTTTCGGCAGGCCGCGAACGTGGTCCTCCCACTTCACCCACCATTGCGGACCTTCGCTGCCCGCCTGGTAGAGCTCGAGCACGCCGTCGGGCTGCGCCCAGCGGAAGTTGAGCGCAATGCGCCGGCCGGCGATGATCGGCCAGCCGCCGTCGTGCACCTGGCGGCGGGCTTCGTCCTGATTGAAGCCAAGGTGCAGCCAGCCTCTCAGGTAGTTGCCCGATTGCGACACGCCGCGCCCGATGCTCCAGGAGATGCGGCCCGACACGGGATTCGGCGTGCCGAGGTCGTCCTTGACGGCGTACTTGAAGAACGATCCGACATCCCGCCACGCGGCGAAACCGACGCCGAGGACCAGGGGATCCTTGGCCGTATACACCACCTGGTAGAGCTTGTTGATGTTGAATCCGCCGGCGAGGCAGATTTTCACAGGGAGAGCTGTCAGCGGTACCGGCGCCGCAAACGTGCCGTCGCCGCAGAACTTCCAGTCGGTGCTGGGGATGACCGTTTCCCCGGTGACGACTCCCTCCATCGTTTCGTGATCGCGCGACACCAGCGTCGCCTTCGTGGTATCTAGGCTCGCCGGCAGGTAGGGCACGGGGTTTGTCTGCACGACCAACGGTTGCGCAGGGAGGCCGCTCTGGTTGACGATCCGCCCGAACACGAGCCCGGTAACCGCCGAGCCGTCGGGATTCTTGGCAACTGGAACCTTGAGCCAGTGCCTGCCTCCCACGAGTTCGGTCGCGCGGACGGTCGTGCCGTTGGCGGCGTTGATGCCGGAGTTGTCGCCTTGCCACGCGCTCGCCAAATTCACGTCGCCAAAGTTGCGCTCCTGGACTGCGACCTGAATCGGTGTGCCGCGATTCGGGACATCATGAAACATGACGCCGCTGATCTGCGACGCGTCCACCGGCAGGGTCAACACCCACGAGGCAACGTACCTGACCTTGCCGTCGGCATCTTTGCCGAGCTCGATGTCCTGGATGATTGCATTCAGCGGATCGCGCGGATCCAGCTCACCGAAGGCGCGGCCGGAAATCTGCCGGTACGGGATGGTTTGACCGTTCACCGCGGCGAGCGGCTGCTGGTCGTCGATGACGATCTTGGTAACACGCGCTTCAGTCGCCGGCGTCCACGCCAGGAGCGCGGCAAGGACCGCGGCTCCCGCGAGCGCGGGTTTGCGAAGCCGGTCGGGCAGGTTGCTTGACATGGGGATCTCCTCGCTTGATATGCTTTTTATTTTCCCGCGGACTGCCGCGGGACCTCGCGCGTCGCGGTTCTCAGGGCGATCGCGCAAGCCGCACAATCTATACCCGGGTCCGGGGGTTGGCAAGGCGCGCCGCGCGCTTTGCGCGTGCTACAGTGGCGCGAATTCAGACCATGGACACTGGGAAACGCAACAGGTGCACGCACGCGTTCGCGAAAGCCGTCCGCATGCGCTTGTCGCGGCAACGGTTTTTCTTTTTGCCGCGATGCTGACCGTGGCCCCTGTTGTGGCGCAGCAAAAAACCGTGGTGGTGCTCGGCACCGCAACGCCCGGCGGCGGCTTCCCTGTATACGGAACGGCGTACTCCTCGGTCCTCAACGAGACCGACGCTACGCTCTCGATCGAGCCGAGGAACACCAAGGGCAGCACCGAGAACGTGCCGCTGCTCGAGGCCGGCAAGATCGACATCGGCCAGGTGACCGGCGAAGTGACCTACGAGGCGATCTCCGGGATCGGCCGGCCGCCGGCGAACTTGAAGATCGTCAACGCCATGTATTCGAACTCGGGCATGTTCATCGTGCGCAGGGACAGCCCGTACAAAACGATCGCCGACCTGAAGGGCAAGCCCATCGCGTGGGGCGCGAGCGGCTCGGGGTTCGTGGTCCTCGCGCGCTACGTGTTCGACGGGCTGGGACTGGACATCGACAAGGACTTCCAGCCGGTGTATCTGGAAAAGGCCGCCGACGGACCGGCGATGGTGCTCGACGGGCGCGTCGCGGCGCTGTGGGGCGGCGGCATCGGCTGGCCGGGATTCGTCGCCGTGGCGAAGGCGCCCCCGGGCGCGCGCTTCATCGCGCCCGGCGACGCGGAGCGCAAGCGCATCCTCGCGAAGCATTCCTTCATCAAGCCGATCACGCTTCCCGCCGGCAGCTACCCGGGGCAGGACGCGCCGGTGGCGGCGCTCGGTTCCTGGTCGCTGGTGCTCGCGCGGCCGACGCTCCCTGACGAAGTCGCCTACCGCATCGCGAGCGCGCTGCACCAGGGCCGCAGCGCACTCGCCGCGCGCCACGCGCAAGGGAACGAATCGACGCTGGCGAACACGCTTGCCGCCGCGCCGCGCGAGGAACTCATCCATCCGGGCGTGATGCGCTGCATTCGCGAGATCGGGATTCTGCACTGACCATGCTGTCATTCCGAGCGAAGCGAGGGATCTCCATACGAAAAGTCAGTGCCGGAAGAGATTCCTCGGCGCTGCGCGCCTCAGAATGACAGGCTTGACTCTCAGGTAGGCAGCAAGCTGCGCCGCGGCCGCTTCGCGGCATCAGCCGATGCGGACGTTCTCGTCGGCGACGTAGTCGCGGATCACGGTGTCGATTCCGGCGTCGGCCTGGAATCCCATCGCCAGCGCGCGCGGCGTGGCGAAGCGCACCGGCCAGCCCTCGACGATCGCCTGGATGCGCGCATCCGGCTTGAAGGCGACGCGCTTCGCCGCCTGCGTCCCGGCGATCTTTTCAAGCGCCTCCAGCATCTCCGCGACGCTCACGGTGATGCCCGGAAGGTTCACGACGCGGTTCGATCCCCATTTCGCTGCCGGCAGATCGTGGGCGTGCACGAACGCCTCGACCACGCGCCGCGGCGAGAGCAGCCACACGCCGGTGTCGCGCCCGACCGGGCAGTCGTAGGCGACGCCGTTCAACGGCTCGCGGATCACAGCGCTCGCGAAAGACGAGGCCGCCGCGTTCGCCTTGCCCGGGCGCACCACGACGGTCGGCAGGCGCAGCGACCGTCCGTCGATATAGCCCTTGCGCGAACAGTCGCCGATCAGGTATTCGCTCACCACCTTCTGCGTGCCGTAGGAAGTCTGCGGCCTCGGCGTGGTCGAGTCGTCGAGCACCTGCGGCAATTCGCCGCCGAAAGCGGCGACCGAGCTCGCGAACGCGAGGCGTGGCGCTCGCGCGCAGCGGCGCGCGCAATCAAGCACGTTGCGCATGCCGGCAAGGTTGACGCGCATGCCGAGGTCGAAGTCGGCCTCGGCGGCGCCGGAGACCACCGCGGCGAGGTGGAAGATCGAAGCCGTGTCGGGCGCGATCGCGCCCGCGGCGAATGCGGGGTCGGAGATGTCTCCCGAGAGCGTATCGAGCCGCGGGTCCTCAGGCAGTGCGGCGGGGAACGCCTGATCGACGAGCGCGAGGCGCGTGATCTTCTGCTGCGCACCGTCGGCGCCGGCGAGCGTGCCGCGCGCGAGCAGCGCGCGGGCGAGCCTGAAGCCGATGAAGCCGCCGCCCCCGGTGATGACGACTTTCATGTCAGTGGTTGTCCCGCGGCACGAAAGCGCCGCTCTTGCCTGCGAGAAAATCGAAGTCCGCGCCTTCGTTGGCCTGCAGCACGTGATCGAAATACAGCCGCCAGTAGCCGCGATCGAGCGGCGGCTTCGGCGCCCTCCACTTCCTGCGCCTTTGCGCGAGTTCGTTCTCGGGCACGAGCAGCTCGAGGCGCCGCTTCGCGACGTCGAGCTCGATGATATCGCCGTTTTCGACGAGCGCGAGCGTTCCTCCCGCGGCAGCTTCCGGCGCCACGTGCAGCACCACCGTGCCGTAGGCGGTGCCGCTCATGCGCGCATCCGAAATCCGCAGCATGTCGGTGACGCCGCGCTTCAGCAGTTTCGGCGGCAGCGGCATGTTGCCGACCTCGGCCATGCCCGGATAGCCTTTCGGCCCGCAGTTCTTCAGTACCATCACGCAGTTCTTGTCGATGTCGAGCTTCGGATCGTCGATGCGCTTGTGGAAGTCCTCGATGTCGTCGAATACCACCGCGCGGCCGCGGTGCTTCATGAGTTTCGGCGTCGCGGCCGAGGGCTTGACGATCGCGCCGTCGGGGCAGAGGTTGCCGCGCAGCACCGCGATGCCCGCGTTCTTCTTGAACGGCTTCTCGAAGGGGAAGATCACGTCGCGGTTCCAGCACGCTGCGTCCTTGCTGTTCTCCCACAGGCTCCTGCCGTTCACCGTGAGCGCGTTCTTGTGCAGCAGCCGGTTCGCGCCCAGTTCGCGGATCACCGCGGGCAGGCCGCCCGCATAGTAGAAATCCTCCATCAGGTATTTCCCCGAGGGCATGAGGTTCGCGAGGCAATGTACCCCGCGGCCCAAACGATCGAAGTCCTCGAGAGCGAGGTCGACGCCGATGCGCCGCGCGATGGCGATCAGGTGGATGACGGCGTTGGTCGAGCCGCCGATCGCGGCGTTGACACGGATGGCGTTCTCGAACGCTTGGCGCGTCAGGATCTTCTCGATGGTCAGGTTCTTGCCGACCATTTCCACGATGCGCCGGCCGGCCGTGCGCGCAAGCACATAACGGCGCGCGTCCACCGCGGGGATCGCTGCGTTCCCGGGCAAGCCGAGCCCGAGCGCCTCGACCATCGAGGCCATCGTGGACGCGGTGCCCATGCTCATGCAGTGCCCGTGCGAGCGGTGCATGCACGACTCGGCCTCATGGAACTCCGTGAGCGTGATCTTCCCGGCGCGCAGATCCTCCGACATCGACCAGGTATTCGTGCCCGAGCCGATGTCGGCGCCGCGGTACTTGCCCGAGAGCATAGGACCGCCGGACACGCCGATAGTCGGGAGCCCAACGCTCGATGCGCCCATGATCAGCGACGGCGTGGTCTTGTCGCAGCCCATCAGCAGCACCACGCCGTCGAGCGGATTGCCGCGAATCGATTCCTCGACGTCCATGCTGGCGAGGTTGCGGTAGAGCATCGCCGTCGGACGCAGCAGCGTTTCGCCGAGCGACATCACCGGGAATTCCAGCGGGAAGCCGCCTGCCTCGAGCACGCCGTGGCGCACGTGCTCGGCGAGCGTGCGGAAGTGGGTGTTGCACGGCGTCAGCTCCGACCAGGTGTTGCAGATGCCGATCACCGGGCGCCCGTCGAACTGGTCGTGCGGCACGCCGCGGTTCTTCACCCAGCTGCGGTAAATGAAGCCGTAGATGTCGTCTCTTCCGAACCACTTCGCGCTGCGAAGTCCGTTTTTCTTTTTCGCCATGTCAGTAGGTGGCGCGGCCCCCGGAAATGTCGAACACCGCGCCGGTGGAAAAGGCACAGTCCTCGGAAGCGAGCCAGCACGCGAGCGCCGCGATCTCGTCGACCTCGACGAAGCGGTTCATCGGAATCTTCGCGAGCATGTAGGCGATGTGATGCTTCGTCATCTGATCGAATATGGCGGTCTTCGCCGCCGCCGGCGTGACGCAGTTGACCAGCACGCCGGTCTGCGCGAGTTCCTTGCCGAGCGACTTGGTGAGCGCGATCACGCCGGCCTTCGAGGCGCTGTAGGCGACCGCGCCGGGGTTGCCTTCCTTGCCGGCGACCGAGGCGATGTTGACGATGCGGCCGTATTTCTGCTTCACCATGTGCGGCACGACCGCGCGGCAGCACAGGAACTGGCTGGTGAGGTTTACCTTGAGCACGCGCTCCCATTCGTCGACCGGGTATTCGACCGTGGGCGAGTTGAGGCCGGCGATGCCGGCGTTGTTGACGAGCACGTCTATCCTGCCGAGCTCGGCGAGCACCCTGGCGGTGGCGCGCTCGACCGCGGAGGCGTGCGTGACGTCGACCGGGTCCTTCGCCGAGGCGATGTCCCAGATGCGCACGGTTGCGCCGGAGGCTTCGAGCCGCTCGACGATCGCCGCGCCTATGCCCTGTGCGCCGCCGGTGACGACGGCGAAGCGTCCCCTGAGATCCAGCCGGTTCATCGCATCACTCCTTGACTGCGCCTGTCATCCCCGACACGTAGTACTCGACGAAGAAAGAATACAGCACCGCGACCGGCAGCGAGCCGAGCAGCGCGCCGGCCATCAGCGCTCCCCAGTGGTAGACGTCGCCCTCGACCAGCTCGGTGACCACGCCCACCGGAACGGTCTTCACCTCCGAGGAGGAAACGAAGGTGAGCGCGTAGATGAATTCGTTCCACGAGAGCGTGAAGGCGAAAATCCCGGCCGAGATCAGGCCGGGCACCGCGAGCGGCAGGATGATCTTGGTGAGGATCTGCCAGCGTGTCGCGCCGTCGATGAGCGCGCACTCTTCGAGCTCGTAGGGGATCGAGCGGAAGTAGCCCATGAGGAGCCAGGTGCAGAACGGGATCAGGAACGTCGGGTAGGTGAGGATCAGCGCCCAGCGCGTGTCGAAGAGGCCCACCTGGAACACGATCGCCGCCAGCGGGATGAAGAGGATCGACGGCGGCACCAGGTAGGCGAGGAAGATCGCCATGCCGGTGCCCTTGGCGCCGCGGAAGCGCAGCCGCTCGATCGCGTACGCGGCGAGCACGCTCGCGGTGAGCGAAGCGAAGGTGGCGACCACCGAGACGACGATGGTGTTCCACATCCACTCCGGGTAGGAAGTGTGGAACAGAAGCTTCTCGAAGTGGGCGAAGGTCGCGTGGTGGATCCAGAAGGGATTGGCTTCCCGGCTGATCAGCTCGGCGTCCGGCTTGAACGCGGTCATGCCCATCCAGTAGAACGGGAAGAGCAGGAGGATGAGAAAGCACAGGAGCGGCAGGTACAGCGTCACCCAGCGGCGCGGCAGCGATTCGAGGTATTGCATGCCGCGGGAGTCTTCGGTGCGCGTGGTCATGGTATTCCGTCGCCCCCGCTTATTCCGTCGCCCCCGCGAAAGCGGGGGTCCAGTCGGTGCAAAAATCCTGGATCCCCGCTTTCGCGGGGATGACGATCACTGACTGTCGTCGTGATCGTCACTTGTCTGTCCCACCCTGCTGCCACGCCCGCCGCTGCAGGCCGAAGTAGGAGAAGAGGATTGCCGCGATCAGGAAAGGCGCCATCGCCGTGGCGAGCGCCGCGCCTTCGCCGAGGTTGCCCCCGGGAATCGCGCGCTGGAACGAGAGCGTCGCCATGAGGTGCGTGGCGTTCAACGGCCCGCCGCGCGTCAGCACGTAGATGAGCTGGAAGTCGGTGAAGGTGAAGAGCACGCTGAAGGTCATCACCACGGCGATGATGGGCGTGAGCAGCGGCAGCGTCACGTGCCGGAACTTCTGCCATTCGGTCGCGCCGTCGAGCGCCGCCGCCTCGTAGAGCGCGGGCGAAATCGTCTGCAGGCCGGCGAGCAGGCAGATCGCGACGAAGGGCACGCCGCGCCAGACGTTGGCGGCGATGGTCGATCCGCGCGCCATCCACGGCTCGCCGAGGAAATCGATATAGCGGTCGATGAGCCCCATCTTCAGGAGCAGCCACGATACGACGGAAAACTGCGCGTCGTAGATCCACCAGAAGGCGATCGCCGAGAGCGCGGTGGGCACGATGAAGGGCAGGAGCACCGCGGCGCGGATGAAGGTCTTGAAGGGCAGGTGGCGGTTGAGGAGCAGCGCTAGCCACAGGCCGAGGGCGAACTTCACGATGCTGGCGACGATGGTGTAGAAGAGCGTGTTGAAGAGCGAGAGCCGCGCGAGCGAATCCTCGTAGAGCGACACGAAATTCTCCCAACCGATCCAGTGACCCGTGCGCCCGATCTTCGCGTCGGTGAAGCCCAGCCACAGGCCAAGTCCGAGCGGGTAGGTGAGGAACACCAGCAGCAGCACCGCGGCGGGCAGCATGAACGCGAGCCCGAGCAGGTTGCGGTTATTGAGGAGCTTGTGCATGCGGGAAGACGCCCGGTTGAACAGCACGCGCAAAGCGCGTGTCCGTTCGAACCGGGCGAGATGAATCCGGCGCTACGCGTCCGGATTCATACCTTGTAGTAGCGCTCGGCGCGTTTCTGCGCGCGCTCGGCCGCTTCCTTCGGCGTTTTTGCCCCGCTCGCGGCTTCCGCGACCAT
>JBGPTG010000083.1:0-11173 GCA_041490545.1 Gammaproteobacteria bacterium | reverse complement strand
CGACGGCATCCTGCTCGCGGAAACGCAGGGTGACCGCGAGCTGCGTCAATACGACACGCTGATCATCGACGAGGCGCACGAGCGCAGCCTCAATATCGATTTTCTTCTCGGCTACGTGAAGCACCTCCTGCCGCGGCGTCCCGACCTCAAGCTCGTCATCACCTCGGCGACCATCGACGCCGAGCGGTTCTCGAAGCACTTCGAGGTTGACGGAAAAGCGGCGCCCGTGATCGAGGTCTCGGGGAGGCTCTATCCGGTGGAGATCCGCTATCACCCGGTCGAGTCGGAGGACGGGGACTACGATCTCAACCAGGCGATCAGCGATGCGGCCGAGGAGCTCGCGCGCGAGGGCCAGGGCGATGTCCTCGTGTTCCTGCCAGGCGAGCGGGAGATCCGCGAGGCGGCGGAGACGCTGCGCAAGCATCATCCGCCCCACACCGAGATCCTGCCCTTGTTCGCGCGGCTCACGGTCGAGGAGCAGGAGCGCATATTCAAGCCGCACGGCGGCCGGCGCATTGTCCTTGCCACCAACGTCGCCGAGACCTCGCTCACCGTTCCGGGCGTCCGCTACGTCGTGGACACGGGCCTCGCGCGCATCAAGCGCTACAGCTACCGCAACAAGGTCGAGCAGCTGCGCGTCGAAAATATCTCCCAGGCCTCGGCGAAGCAGCGCGCCGGGCGCTGCGGCCGCGTCGCGAGCGGGGTCTGCATCCGCCTCTATGCCGAGGACGAATTCAAGCTGCGCCCGGCGTTCACCGACCCGGAGGTGCTGCGCTCGTCGCTCGCCCACGTCATTCTGCGGATGAAGTCGCTCGGCCTGGGGACGATCGAGGAATTCCCGTTCATCGATCCGCCATCCCCGAAAGCCATTCAGGACGGCTACGCGTTGCTCGCCGAGCTGGGCGCCGTAGACGACGATAACGAGCTCACCGAAACCGGAAGGCAACTTGCAAAGCTCCCCGTAGATCCGCGCATCGGCCGCATGGTGCTCGCGGCGAAATCGGAAAACGCGCTGGGCGAGGTGCTGGTCATCGCTGCGGGGCTTTCGGTGCAGGATCCCCGCCAGCGGCCGAGCGAGCGGGCCGCGGCGGCCGACGCGGCGCAGAAGCGCTTCGACGACGAAAAATCCGATTTCCTTTCCTGGCTGAAATTGTGGAAGTTCTTCGAGGAGGCGCTCGCGCACAAAAGGTCGCAGCGCAAGCTCGCGCAGGCCTGCCATGAGTATTTCCTGTCGTTCAACCGCATGCGCGAGTGGCGCGATGTCCACGCGCAGCTGAAGGAGCTCGTCACCGAACTCGGCTGGCGCATTTCAGAGACGCCGGCCACGTACGAGCAAGTTCACCGGGCGCTGCTCGCGGGTCTGCTCGGCAACATCGGCATGAAGACCGAGGAGGGAAATTATCTGGGCGCGCGCGGTATTCGCTTCTGGGTCCACCCGGGCTCCGGCGTGGGAAAGAAGGCCGGGCGTTGGATCATGGCGGCGGAGCTGACCGAAACCACGCGTCTGTATGCGCGCTGCGTGGCCAGCATCGACGCCGAATGGCTGGAGACGGTCGGCGCGCATCTGGTGAAGCGCCACCGCTACGAGCCGCACTGGGAGAAGAAGCCGGCGCACGTCGCCGCCTTCGAACGTGGGACGCTCTACGGGCTGCTGCTGTATGCGAACCGGCGCGTGCACTACGGCCCGATCGACCCGGTCGGGTCGAGGAAGGTATTCATCCGCCAGGCGCTGGTCGAGGGCGACTACGAGACACACGCTCCGTTTTACGGTCACAACCGCAGGCTCGTCCGCGAAATCGAGCAGCTCGAGCACAAGTCGCGCCGGCCGGATGTGCTGGTGGACGACGAGCTGATTTACGCTTTCTACGACAGCCTCGTCCCGGAAGGCATCCACAACGGCGCCAATTTCGAGCACTGGCGCCGCAACGCGGAAGGCAAGAACCCGAAGCTGCTGTTCCTGAAGCGCGAGGACCTGATGCGCCACGAGGCGGCCGGCATCACCACGGCGCAGTTTCCGCATCAGCTGGAAATGGCGGGAAGGAGCCTCGCGCTCGAATACCACCACGAGCCGGGGTCGCCGCGGGACGGCGTGACGCTCACCATCCCGCTGGTCGCGCTGAACCAGATCGACGCGGCGAAATCCGACTGGATCGTGCCGGGGCTGCTGCGCGAGAAGATCACGCGCCTGGCCAAGTCGCTGCCGCAGAGGCTCCGGCATGCGTTGGGCACGCTGCCGGAATTCATCGACGCGTTCATCGCGGCGAACGGGCCTGTGGATACGCCGCTTGCGCAAGCCATCGCCCGCTACGCGCACCGCGAGCTGAATCTCGCCATCCCGCTCGACGCTTTCCGGGCCGAAATGCTGCCCGCGCACCTGTCGATGAATTTCCGCGTCATCGACGAGCACGGCCGGCAGCTCGCGATGGGAAGGAATCTCCCGCAATTGCGCGCCGAACTCGGCGAAGCGGCCGGCGAGCAGTTCGCGGAACTCGCGCGGGCGGAAGCGCCTTCCGAAAAATTCACTGGCTGGGAATTCGGCGAGCTCGAAGAGGTGATGGAGGCCCGGCGCGGCTCGCAGACGCTGATCGGCTATCCGGGTCTGGCAGATCACGGCGATTCGGTCAGCCTCGAAGTGTTCGATTCGGCGGACAAGGCGCGCGAGGCGCACCGCGCGGGACTGCGGCGGCTGTTCATGCTGCAGCTCAAGGAGCAGGCCCGCCAGATCGAGAAGAATCTGCCCGGGCTGCAGGCGATGGCGCTTCAGTTCGCCGCTTTCGGCGACGCCGCCGAGCTGAAGGAGCAGTTGCTCGCCGCGGCGTTCGACCGTGCGTGCATGCACGAGCCCTGGCCGCGCACGCGCGCCGAGTTCGAGCGGCGGCGCGACGAAGCGCGCTCGCGGGTCACGCTCCTTGCCAACGAGATCGCGCGGCTCGTCGCGGGAATGCTTCTTGAGCACGCGGCGCTGCAGAAGAAACTGCAGCAGATGTCCAAGGGGTTTCCGGAACCCTGCGGCGACATCCAGGAGAGCACCGCCCGCCTCTTGTCAAAGAGATTCATCGAACGGACCCCTTACGAGCGGCTGCAGCACTTTCCCCGCTATCTCAAGGCGGCGAGCCTGCGGCTCGACAAGCTGCATGTGGACCCGCGGCGGGATGCGCGTCTGGCCGCGGAATTCTCGCCCCTTCAAGCCCAGTGGCAGCGCGAGCGGGGCAAGCAGCAGAAGTCGGGGACGACCGACCCGCACCTGGAGCAATTCGGATGGCTGCTCGAGGAATTGCGGGTTCAGCTTTTTGCCCAGGAACTTAAAACGCCGGTGCCGGTTTCCCCCAAGCGGCTGGCGAAGATGTGGCAGACTATGAACCGGTAGGTCTTTCAGTGGGGCGGGTGCTCTGAATGGGTTTCGGTGCGATCGTCATCGGGGACGAGATCATTCGCGGCAAACGCGAAGACAAACACTTCTCCAAGCTCATACGGATCCTCGCCGAGCGCGGACTGAGACTGGACTGGTGCGAATACCTCGGCGACAACCCTGAACTCATCACGAGGACGCTCAGACGCACGCTCGCTTCCGCGGATGCCATCTTCAGCTTCGGCGGGATCGGTGCGACGCCTGACGATCACACCCGCCAGTGCGCGGCCGACGCCCTGGGGGTCCCGCTGCTGCTGCACCCGGACGCGGAAGCGGCAATCCGTTCCCGCACGGACATGGAAGTCACTCCGCAGCGGCTTAAAATGGGCGAGTTTCCCCGCGGGGCGAACATCATTCCGAACCCGTACAACCGCATCCCCGGATTTTCAGTCGCCGACCACCATTTCGTCCCTGGCTTTCCCATCATGGCCTGGCCGATGTGCGAGTGGGTGCTGGACAATCGTTATCCGCACCTTTTCCATCGCGCGCCGGAAGCCGAGGCCTCGGTCATCGTGTACGAGTTACCCGAATCCACGATCACGCCGCTCATGCTCGAGGTCGAGTCGCGCTTTCGCGGCCTGAAATCGTTCAGCCTGCCGAGCATGGGCGAGGCAGGCGTGCGCCGTCACATAGAATTGGGGGTGCGCGGTGTTCCAGACGAGGTGCCCGCGGCGATGGAGCATATCCAGGCGGGCATCGTCTCCCTCGGCGGAAGGTGGGAGCCCAAGCGATCCGGCTGATCGGCGTCGCGATTTCCGGCGTACAAACAAAAAGCCCTGGCTTGCGCCAGGGCTTTAGGGCACCCCGGTCTAGGAGGAGGAGGAGGACTAGAGTGCGGAACCTTGCGTGCCGATCAGGCTGCGCGCTTCTTGGCAGTTTCTTTCGCGGCAGTCGTGGCGGAGGCGAAGTTCGCCTCGGTGATTTCGTTTGCCTGTTTGGCCATCTTGGTCAGATTGTCGTAGGCCGAGTTGGCCGTGGCCAGTGCGGACCTGACCGCAGCGACAGCGACGTCGGAACCGGCGGGCGCGTTCTTGGAGAGCTTGTCGAGAAGGCCCGCCAGGTTCTTGCTAAACTCGCCTGCCTGCTCTTCGACGAACTTGGCAGCATCGACCTTCGATTGCGAGGCGATTTCGTAGACGCTGCGCGAGTAGGCGATGGCCTTTTCGATCGTCGGCTGTGCGGCCGCCGTATTCAGGTTGACGAATTCCTGGATGTCCTTGGCGTTCAAGAGGGCTTTGGCGTGGCCGACACCTTCTTCAAAGGCTGCCTTGGTGGCATTGAAGCTGAGGGCTGACAGGCGCTCGAGCGTGGCGAACTGCGAATTGGCAAGGCCGACGAAAGCCTCGACGCCGGCCTTGTTGGAGGCCGCGATTTGTTCGGGTGTGAGGTACATGGAGTTCTCCGTATGAGTTGGGGCTGTGAAAGTTCTTTAGCTGCAAGGCCGTTATTGCACTGCACCAATTGCTATTATAGGTGTGGATCGAGCCGTGTCAAGAAAATGTTGTGCGTCGCATCAATTTTTATGTCTATATTAATATTAACTAGATAAAACAATGTGTTAAGTGATATCTGTGGGTCAGATAGGCTACCGCTAAAAGTCAGTAGGCACTCTTCTGTAATGGTTTGATTTAATGATGATCCGGTCGATTCCAGAGTTGCGAGATCGGTATAGGTACTTTCACACCATCACTACTCGCTGGATGGACAACGACGTCTACGGGCACGTCAACAACACGGTGTATTACTCATATTTCGATACCCTGGTGAATCAGTTCCTGATCGACCGGGGAGCCTTGGATATCGAACAGAGCCCGGTCATCGGCTTGGTCGTGGAAACGGCTTGTCAGTACTTTAGTCCGGTCGCGTTTCCGGACCGGGTTCACGCCGGCCTCCGCGTCGGCAAGCTCGGTCGCAGCAGCGTGCGCTACGAAATCGGCATTTTCCGCAACGACGAGGCTGGCGCCGCGGTGCAGGGGCATTTCGTGCACGTGTACGTCGACAGGATCACCCGGCGCCCGACTCCTTTGCCGCAAGAACTGCTCGGGGCGCTCAAGCCTCTGCTCCAATCCTGACCCCTGCGCACGTGAGCGCGCGCACTGACTCGCTGCCGCCTTCGATTGCCACCCTCGTGGTCGTCGCGGCCCTGAGCGTCGTGTTTATTCCTCCGCGGCGCAGCACCGAAAATCGGTAATGCTCGATTCAGTAACCCGGTTCCTCAAGCGTGGTACCGAACCGCAGGTAAAGCTGCACTGGTGATGATCGGCTCTGCCGTCAGAATAGTTCTCGGACTGGTGCTCGGGATTCCGCTCCTGGCGTGGTTGTTCCAGGAGCGAATGCTGTTTTTTCCGCGCGCGGTCGAGCACCCTCCGGGCGCGCGCTCCGGCGCGGAGCCCGTGACCGTGCTGGCATCGGACGGAACAAGGCTGCGCGGATGGTTCCTGAAGGGTTCGGTAACGCCTGGGCCGGTGGTCGTTTACTTTGGCGGCAACGCGGAAGAGGTCTCCTGGCTTGCCGGCGTCGCCGACCAGTTCGCCGACTGGTCGCTCCTGCTCGTCAACTATCGCGGGTACGGGGAAAGCGAAGGCAGGCCGGGCGAAGTGGAGCTTTTCGACGATGCCTTGAGCGTCTACGACTATATCTTGCGGCGACCTGACGTCGCTCCGGAAAGCGTCGTGGCCATGGGGCGAAGTCTGGGTAGCGGTGTCGCGGTGCATTTGGCCGCGAATCGGCCAGTGCGCGGCGTAATTCTCGTGTCACCTTATGACAGCATCGTGGAGGTGGCAAAACGCCACTATCCGCTGCTTCCCGTATCCTTGTTGTTGCGCCACCGCTTCGACTCCCTGCGCAAAGCGCCTTCGATCGACGCGCCGCTGCTGTGCCTCGTGGCGAGCCAGGATCGGGTCATTCCCGTCGCGCATTCGCGGGTCTTGTTCGATGCCTGGCACGGCGCGAAGACATGGCGTGAAGTTCCGCTTGCCGACCACGATACGATCGCCGGAGAGTCCGGGTATTGGCGCGCGATCGCCGAGTTTCTGCGAAAGCTGCGCCAGTCGTGACGCAGCAAGACCGTTTGCTATACTCGGCCATCGAATAAATCTGCGGAGAACGGGATGGCGACCATCGCGCTGACCAAGGCGAACTTTGAGGACATTGTTACCGCCAACGACATGGTGCTGGTCGACTTCTGGGCCCCCTGGTGCGGTCCATGCAAAGGATTCGCTCCGGTGTTTGAAGCGGCGTCGGAGAAGCACGGCGACGTTGTGTTCGCCAAGGTGAACACCGACGAAGAGCAGGAACTGGCAGGCAGCTTCAACATCCGTTCGATACCGACACTGATGTTTTTTCGCGAGAAGGTCATCCTTTACTCGGAGGCGGGTGCGCTTCCCGGTTCCGCGCTGGAGCAGGTCATTGCCAAGGGCAAGGAACTCGACATGCAGGTCGTGCACAAGGAGATGAGCGAGCGAGAGGCTGGTGACAAGGGACAGGCCTGAGGGGTTATTCCCCTGCGGGCACGAAGGTGTCGTGCTGCAGACGAGTCAAATAAAAAAGGCAGGGGTCCCCCTGCCTTTTTTGAAATATCTGAAAGCTTACTTCTTTTCGTCTTTCTTCGCGTCTTTCTTCGGGGCTTTCTTGGCAGCCTTCTTTCCGCTGTCCTTCTTCGCGCCGTCCTTCTTCATTTCGTCCTTCTTCATCGGCTGTGCGCCGAGGTGGGACGCGGCAACGGCAAAGCCGCTGGAAACCGCGAACACCGCAGCGACCAACAGCGAAATTAGCTTCTTCATTTCATGTCTCCTCTGAGCGTTGTAAGAATGATCCGGTCACCGGATACCGGTAAGCCGCCGCGTATGCTAGCAGATATCCTTGAAAATGCGAACGTTTTGTTGCTGGGCCGGCCCTCATGCAAAAGCCACGGTGCGCGAGGCTGCCGTGCCGGAGCGGGTCTCCCCCGCCTGGATCTCCCGTGAGGATCGGCGTCTGCTATGCGCTGGCCGCGGCAATGCTGTTCGGCGTGAGTACCCCGATCGCGAAGGTTCTGGTCGGGGATATCGCTCCAGTCCTGCTTGCCGGGATCCTCTACGCCGGGTCCGGGCTGGGCCTTGGCGTCTGGGTTGCCTTTCGCAGAGTGACGGTACGCGCCGCGGGGCGACCGGGGTTGGCTCCCGGCGATTACCCGTGGCTCGGCGGGGCGGTTCTCCTCGGTGGCATCCTCGGACCCGCGCTGTTCATGATCGGACTTGCCAGGGTTCCGGCGTCCGTGACTTCGCTGCTACTCAATCTGGAGGGCGTCCTTACCGTGCTTCTGGCCTGGTTTGCGTTCAAGGAGAACTTCGATCGTCGGGTGCTGCTGGGCATGGTATTGATCGTCTGCGGGGGATTGCTTCTTGGATTCCAGCCTGGCGAGATTGATCTCTCGTGGTCGGCAGGCGCAATCGCGCTTGCCTGCCTGTGCTGGGCGCTCGACAACAATCTGACCCGCAGGATTTCGGGAGCGGACCCGGTCCAGATTGCCGCCATCAAGGGCGCGGTTGCGGGTGCAGTCAATCTGTCCGTGATGGCGGTGCTTGGAGTCGACTTTCCGGCACCGAAGCTGGTGGCCGGGGCGGCCCTGGTCGGATTGCTCGGCTATGGCGTGAGCCTGGCGCTGTTCGTAGCTGCGCTACGAGAACTCGGTACTGCCAGGACCGGTGCGTATTTCTCCACTGCCCCGTTTATCGGCGCGGCGTGTTCCTTCGCGCTGCTCGAAGGGTCGCCGGGATCTGCGTTCTGGATTGCCGGCGCGCTGATGGCTTGTGGCGTCGTCCTGCATCTGACGGAGCGCCACCAGCACGCGCACGGGCATGAGACCCTGTCGCATCAGCACGGCCACTCACACGACGAGCACCATCGGCACCAGCATGATTTCGCGTGGGACGGCACTGAGCCGCACGTCCATGACCACGAGCATGAAGCTCTCAAGCACAGCCATACCCACTATCCGGACATTCACCACCGCCATGGCCACTAGTTTCCTCCGCGTGGCGATGTTCGCCTGGTTCGCCGCCGTGGCCCAGGCCGCACCCTATGTTCCGAAGGACGACGCCTTGGTACTGGAACATCTGCCGGTCCGGCCCGGAGATCCGATCGGCCGCGAATTGCGCCGCTTGCGGGGCGCGCTCGCGCAGGATCCCGGTAACCTCGGTATTGCCCTCAGGCTCGCCGAGCGCTACTTCGAACTGGCCGGGGCCGAGGGCGATCCGCGATTTGTGGGGTACGCACAGGCTGCGCTGGCCCCCTGGTGGAATCTCCCCGATCCGCCGCTCGACGCGCGGGTCATGCGCGCCATCCTGAAACAGTACAGTCACGATTTTTCCGGAGCGATGCAGGATCTCGACGCAGCGACGCGCGAGGACAGAGGTAGCGCGCTGGCTTGGTCCTGGCGCGCCGCGATCCACATGGTACAGGCCGACTATGCTGCTGCGCGCACCGATTGCGAGGCGCTTGTGGTCATCCAGCCTGGATTGAGCGCGGTGGGATGCGTGACCTACCTCGAAGGGACCACCGGCCGGGCGGCCGCCGCCCACCGGGCACTATCTGACGCTTTGGAACGCAGCACCGGAATATCTCCGGAGATCAAGGTCTGGGTGCTGACCCGGCTCGCCGAAATGTCGCTGCGCCAGGGCAACGCAAAACAGGCGGAAGAGCATTTCCGCTCGGCGCTCGCGCTGGACGTGCGCGACCAGTTCCTGCTTGCCGCCTGGTCCGATTTTCTCCTCGACCAGGGCAGGCCCGCAGAAGTGGTTGCGCTCCTGCGCGACTGGTTTCGCTCCGACATCCTGCTGTTGCGCCTCGCTCTGGCCGAGAAGGCTGCTGGCGCTGCGGCGGCGAAGGAACACATCGATGCGCTGAAGGCGCGGTTTGATGCGGCGGCGCTGCGCGGGGACAAGCTGCACCAGCAGGAGGAGGCGCGCTTCAACCTCTATCTGCTCGGGCAGAAGGAAAAGGCGCTCGCGCTGGCCCGGGAAAACTGGAAACTGCAGCGCGAGCCTCGCGATGCTCGCATCCTGCTCGAAGCCGCTCTTGCAACGAAGGATCCGGCAGCGGCGCAGGACGCGCTCGAGTGGCTCGAGAAGTCCGGTCACGAAGACCCGGTGTTGCGCCAGACCGCGCAAAGGCTGAAAGGCCTGAAACCGTGAAGACGCTGATTGCGTTGCTGCTTGCGCTGGCGGCGTCGGGCGCTCTGGCACACAAGCCGAGCGACAGCTATCTCGCGATTCGCGTGGAAGGGGCAGGCGTCAGCGGGCAGTGGGACATTGCACTGCGCGACCTGGATTTCGCCATCGGCCTCGACGACAACGGCGACGGTGAGATCAACTGGCGCGAGGTCAAGGCTCACCACGCGGATATCGCAGCCTACGCGCTGGCCAGACTCAAAGTACGCTCAGGCGGCGCGGACTGCCCGCTTCGCCCGACCGGATTCCTGATCGACGATCACAGCGACGGGGCCTATTCGGTCATGCGTTTCGAGGGCCGCTGCCAGGCCGAGGTTGAGACGATCGAGGTCAGCTACAGTCTCTTCGCCGATCTCGACCCGCAGCACAAGGGGCTGCTGCGCCTGGAGCACGGAGCGGGGACGCGCACGGGGATTTTCAGTCCGGAACGCGCCACGCAGTCTTTCGAGCTCGCGAAGATCTCGGCGCTGACGCAGTTTCTCGATTACAGCCGCGAAGGCGTCTGGCACATCTGGATCGGCTTCGACCACATATTGTTCCTGCTATCCCTGTTGCTCCCCGCAGTGCTGGCGCTGGAGGGCGGGCGTTGGCGGGGGATAGGGCGCTTTCCCCCCGCTTTCTGGGAGGTGTTCAGGATCGTAACCTCGTTCACCGTTGCACATTCGATTACGCTCAGCCTCGCGGCACTGGGAGTGCTCGCGCTGCCTTCTCGGCTCGTTGAATCCGCGATCGCAATCTCCGTGGTCCTCGCGGCGCTCAACAACGTTTACCCCGTAGTGCGCGAACGGCGCTGGATCGTGGCTTTCGCCTTCGGGCTCATTCACGGATTCGGTTTCGCCAGTGTCCTCAAAGACCTCGGGTTGCCGCAAGGGGCGCTGCTCATCGCGCTTGTGGGATTCAACGTCGGGGTAGAAGGCGGGCAGCTTGCCATCGTGAGCGCTTTCCTGCCGCTGGCGTATGCCTTGCGCGCCACGTGGCTATACCGGCGCCTGGTGTTCGTGGGCGGCTCGCTCGCGATTTCGGTCGTCGCTGGCATCTGGCTCATCGAACGCGCGTTCAACATGAAGCTCATCACCCCTTGAAGCAGGGGCGCCTCATCCCAAACTTCCTTCTCTCGGGGGAAACGATGATAGAGATCCGCAAAGCGAACGATCGCGGCCTTGCCGACCATGGCTGGCTGCGTTCCTACCACACGTTTTCCTTTGCCGACTATTACGATCCCGCGCACATGGGTTTTGGGCCTCTCAGGGTGATCAACGAGGACAGGATTCAGCCGGGCACAGGTTTCGGGACGCACGGCCACCGCGACATGGAAATCATCAGCTATGTCCTGGAAGGGGCGCTTGCCCACAAAGACAACATGGGAAACGGCTCGACCATCGTTCCTGGGGACGTGCAGAGAATGAGCGCGGGGAAAGGGGTACTGCACAGCGAATTCAACCATTCCAGGGACGGCATCACGCATTTCCTGCAGATCTGGATCGAACCCAACGTGGCAGGCCTCACGCCCAGCTACGAGCAAAAGCACTTCGACGCGGCAGCAACGCGCGGAAGG
>JBGPTG010000082.1:0-11332 GCA_041490545.1 Gammaproteobacteria bacterium | reverse complement strand
AGGCGGAAGCTCCGGCGAGGATCAGCTTCGGCTTGTGCTCCCGGGCCAGGCGCTCGAGCGCGGCGTAATCGATCTCTTCCTTGTCGTTCAGCCCGTAGCTCAGCACGTTGAACCACTTGCCGCTCATGTTCACCGGCGACCCGTGCGTGAGGTGGCCGCCCATCGCGAGCGACATGCCAAGGAACGTGTCCCCGGGCTTCATCGCCGCGAAGAACACCGCCTGGTTGGCCTGCGAGCCCGAATTGGGCTGCACGTTGGCGGCATAGCCGTGAACGTCGGCGCCGAAGAGCTTCCTCACGCGGTCGATCGCGAGCTGCTCGGCGATATCGACGAACTCGCAGCCGCCGTAGTAGCGCTTGCCGGGATAGCCCTCGGCGTACTTGTTGGTGAGCTGCGAGCCTTGAGCCGCGAGCACCGCGGGACTCGTGTAATTCTCGGAGGCGATCAGCTCGATGTGATCTTCCTGACGCTGGTTTTCCTGCTCGATCGCTGCCCAGAGTTCGGGGTCGACGTGAGGCAGGGTCCTGCTGGGATTGAACATTTTCACCCGGAAAGTGAAAAGAAGCGCATTTTAGCACGCAGGCATCTGCCCTCCGCCCGGGGGCCTCGATGCACGCCGCGAGCGGATTTTACGGACCGTCCCGAAGCCGTCAGAATGGCAGACATCTCAACCCGGCTGATCAGCGACAGGAAACAGCGTGCGCATACTGCTCGCGGTGCCCGGAAATCTCCGCACCGTACCCATGGCGCGCTTCGTCCACGACGCGCTGGCGCGTCTCGGCCACGAGGTGGTCTCCATCGACTACTCGCCGAATCTCGCGGAAAAAATCCGCGCGCGGCTGCGGGGCATCACCGACCGCCGGCGACTCGTCGCGCCGCGGCTGCTGCAGTCCGTGGAGGAATCCAGACCCGATCTGTTTCTCACCCTGTACGGTTTCAACGTCGGGGACGAGGTGCTCGCTCTGTTGCACGATCGTGGCGCGCGCCGCGTCAACTGGTGGCTCAACGACCCGTTCCAGTTCGAGCGCGCCTGCGGGATCCTGCCGAACTACGACCTTGCCTTCACCAACGCAAAGTATTCTGTCGACGCCTACCGGCAGCGCGGGATCCGCAACGTGAGGTTTCTTCCCACGGCGTGCGAGCCTTCGGTGCACCGTCCGCAGGCGGCAGATCCGGGTCTGGCATCCGAAATATCCTTTGCCGGAGACTGGTCGGAGAACCGGGAGAAAATCATCGCGAATCTCCTCGCCGCCGACATCTGCAAGATCCGCATCTTCGGCCCCTGGAAAAGAAAGCTCGCGCGCGACTCCGGGTTGCGTCCGTTTCTGCGCGACGGCTTCTTCTCTCCCGTGGAAATGGCCCGGATATTCGCCTCGTCGAAGGCAACGCTCAACATTCACACCTGGTACGGGCGCTACGACTTCGGCCTGAATCCGCGCGTGTTCGAAGCGGCCGCCTGCGGCGTCCCGCAACTGGTGGACGAGAAGCGTGAGTTGCACGATCTGATCCCGACCGACAAGCTCTACTGCCTGCTCGCCTACCGCGATGAACCCGAACTGCACGCCCAGGTGCGCGCGGTCATGGCCGATCCGCAGGGAGCACGCGCGCGGGCGATGCAGCTGGTCCCCCACTTCCACGAAAAGCATTCCTATCAGGCGCGCATGCGCGAACTGCTCGCCGCGGCGGCGGGATAGCCCGAAGCCGCGACGGCGCGGCGTCTGCGACGGAACCCGACCCTCAGGAGACCGTGCTCGTGAACGCCCGGTCCTGCGCCTCCATGAACGCCCGTCGGAAGCCCATCGGATCGGAAATTCCGGAGATCGGGGCCTGCGGATTGCCGGCCCCGGAAATGACCAGCGACCCGTAATTGAAGATCCGCCCGAGAATCCCCTGCTGGACCTGGATGCTTTCGACCTTGCTGACGTTGATCTCGACGGTGCGGCGGCTGATGAACCCGAACTTCGCGATCACCCGTTTGTTGGTGACGGCGAGCTCGGTGGTCTTGTAGCGGAGATAGGCGGCGAGCCAGAACGCGAGCCCCAGTGCCGACGCGGCGAACAGCACGAACCCGAAGGCGCGCAACACGAACCCGACGGCGAGCAGCACCAACCCGAGAGCGATCAGCGGCGCGAGGGACCAGACGCTGATGTTGCCCGCGTAGACCACTTTCTCGTCCTTGATCAGCGCGCCGTCGATGTAGCTTGCCATGCTCTTCTCCGGAAACCGGGCCGTCTGGCGACCCGACTCCGGTATTGTCGGAGAAACCGGCGCAACGCGCGAACCCTTTTTTCGTGCAGACTTTTCAAGAAGGCGGGGACGCGCGCCATCCTCCGCCCAGCGCCTTGACCAGAGTCACCGCCGCCACCAGCCGCCGGCCGAGGATGCCCACGGCGGTGCGCTCGTTGTTGAGCTGCGTGGTCTGCACCGTGACCACGTTCAGGTAGCTCACCGTGCCCGCCTTGTACTGGTTGAGCGTCAGCGCCACCGATTCGCGTCCCGCGCTCACGGCCTCGTCCTGCAGCCGCGCCTCTTCTTCGAGGACGCGCAGCGCCGCGAGGTTGTCCTCGACTTCCTGGATGCCTTCGAGCACCGCCTGGCGGTAATCGGCGACCGTCGCGTCGTAGGCGGCGACCGCCTGCTCGGTCTGGGCGCGGCGCAAACCCCCGTCGAACAACGATTGCGCGAGGGCCGGTCCGATCGACCAGAAACGGCTCGGGACGGTGAACCACTGCGAGGGATCCGAGCTGCGGAAGCCGCCCGCGGCCGAGAGCGTCAGCGCCGGAAAATACGCCGCGGTGGCCACGCCGACCTGCGCGTTCGCTGCCGCCACGTGGCGCTCGGCCGAGGCGATGTCGGGACGGCGCTCGAGCAGCTCCGAGGGCAGTCCCACCGGGATGCCCGGCATCGCAACGACCAGCGGCACGGGTGTGATGGAGAATTGGGCGGGCGGCTTGCCGGTGAGAATCGCGATCGCGTGCTCGAGCTGCGCGCGCTGCACGCCGGTATCGATCGCCTGGGCCTGCGTGCTCTTCAGCTGCGTCTGCGCCTGCACCAGGTCCACCTTGGCGGCGACGCCGGCCGCGTAGCGGTTGCGCGTCAGTTCCAGCGACTTGTCGAAGGCGGCGGCGGTGTCGTCGAGCAGTTGTTTCTGCGCGTCGAGGATGCGCAGCTGGAAGTAATTCGATGCGAGCTCGGCCTGCGCCGACAGGCGCGCCGCGGCGAGATCGGCCGCGCTCGCCTGGGCACTCGCGGCAGTGGATTCCGCCGCGCGCCGGATTCGGCCCCACAGGTCCGCCTCCCACGCCGAACTCAGGCTCGCCGAGCGGTTGGTAATGATGCGGCCCGCCGTGGTGCCGCCGAGCACGCCCGAAGGCGAGCGGCTGCGCCCGATTGAGGCGTTCGCGTCGAGCGTCGGAAAAAAGGCCGCGCGGGACGCCGCCGCCAGCGCACGCGCCTGACGGTAGCGCGCTTCGGCCGCGAGCACGTTCTGGTTCGAGACCTCCACCTGATCGAGCAGCGCGCCCAGCTGCGGATCGGCGAATACCTCCCACCAGCGGCCGCGCGAAGCGTCGTCGCGCGGCTCGGCGAGTTTCCAGCCGGCCTTCGCTTCCTTGTAGGCGGCGGAGACTTCGGCCTCCGGACGTTGATAGTCCGGCCCGACCGCGCAGCTACCGACGAGCGCGAGCACGAGGATTCCCGCCGCGGTTCGCCTCATGGCCTCTCCAGGGAAGGCCGCCGCGTGCGTCCCGCCCGTCCCGACCATAGGCGCTTGCACCACAAGCGGAAGCGGTCGAGGTAGAGATACACCACCGGCGTTGTATACAGCGTAAGGAGCTGGCTCACCGCGAGCCCGCCGACGATGGAGATGCCCAGGGGCCGGCGGAATTCCGAACCGTCGCCGAAGCCGATCGCCAGCGGCACGGCGCCCAGCATCGCCGCCATCGTGGTCATCATGATCGGGCGGAAGCGCAGCAGGCACGCCTGGAAGATCGCCGCTTCCGGGCTCTTGCCTCCCTCGCGCTCGGCCGCAATCGCGAAGTCGATCATCATGATGGCGTTCTTTTTCACGATGCCGATGAGGAGGATCACGCCGATCAGCGCAATGATGCTGAACTCGGTGCGCGCAAGCATGAGCGCGAGCAGCGCGCCCACGCCCGCCGAAGGCAGCGTCGAGAGAATGGTGATCGGGTGCACGAAGCTTTCGTAGAGGATGCCGAGCACGATGTAGACGGTGACGAGCGCGGCAAGGATCAGCCAGGGCTGGCTGTCCAGCGACGCGCGGAAAGCGCGCGCCGTGCCCTGGAAGCTGCCGTGCACGGTCGTCGGCACGCCGAGCTGCGCCATCTCCCGGTTGATCGCGTCGACCGCCTCGCCCAGCGGCACGCCGAGCGCGAGGTTGAAGGAGATCGTCGAGGCGACGAACTGCCCCTGGTGGTTGACCGAAAGCGGCGCGGTGGTGGGTTCGTAGCGCGCGATCGCGGAAAGCGGCACCTGGCCGCGGGTCGGCGAGAGCACGTAGAGGTTGTTCAGCGCCTCGGGCCCCTGCCAGTATTGCGGCGCGACCTCCATCACCACGTGGTACTGGTTTAGCGTCGAGTAGATGGTCGAGACCTGAGCCTGGCCGAAGGCGTTGTAGAGCGTCTGGTCGATCATCCGCGTTGTTATGCCCAGCCGCGCCGCGGTCGGCCGGTCGATGACGAGCGTCGTCTGCAGCCCTTTGTCCTGCTGGTCGGTGTTGACGTCGGCAATCTCCGGCAGTTGCGCGAGCGCCCGGCGCACGCGCGGCTCCCACAGCCGCAGCTCCGCGAGCTCGTCGGCCTGCAGCGTGAACTGGTACTGCGCGTTCGCCTGCCGCCCGCCCATGCGGATGTCCTGTACCGGCACCAGAAAGAGGTTCGCGCCGGGTTCCCGCGCGAGTTTGGGACGCAGGCGCGCGATCACCTGGTCGGCGCTCACCCTGCGCTCCTTCACGGGTTTCAGCGTGATGAACATGAAGCCGGAATTGCGCTGGCCGCCGCCGGTGAAACCGACCACGTTCTCGACCGCCGGGTCGCTCTTCACGATGTCGATGAAGTCGGCGAGCTTCTGGCGCATCGCCTGGAACGAAATACCCTGGTCGGCCTGGATCGAGCCGATCATGCGCCCGACGTCCTGCTGCGGAAAGAAGCCCTTGGGAATCTGCACGTACAGATACACGTTGAGGCCGATCGTGGCGGCGAGGATCAACATCATCACGCGCGAATGCGCGAACGCCCAGGCGAGGCTCGCTTCGTAGCCGCGCAGCATCGCGGCGAGCGCCCGCTCGCTCGCCAGGAACACTCGCCCGGACTTGCGCTCGCGTGGAGCTTTCAGCAGCCGCGCGCACATCATGGGTGTGGTGGTCAGCGAGACGAGCAGCGACACGAAGATCGCGACCGAGAGCGTCACCGCGAACTCGCGAAACAGTCGCCCGACGATCCCGCCCATGAACAGGATCGGGATGAACACCGCGATCAGGGAGATGCTCATCGAGAGGACGGTGAAGCTCACTTCGCGCGCGCCTTTCAGCGCGGCCTGGAACGGCGACATGCCGTGCTCGATGTGGCGCGAGACGTTCTCCAGCACCACGATGGCGTCGTCCACGACGAAGCCGGTGGCGATGGTGAGCGCCATGAGGGAAAGATTGTTCAGGCTGAAGCCGGCGAGGTACATCACGCCGAAGGTCGTGACGAGCGACACCGGAACGGCGACCGCCGGGATCAGCGTCGCGCGCGCGTTTCGCAGGAAGAGGAACACCACCAGGATCACCAGGCCGATGGCGATCAGGAGCGTCCTCTCGACCTCGCGCAGCGACGCGCGGATGGTGCTGGTGCGCTCGAGCACGACGTCCACGTTGATGGTGCTCGGGATCGATGCGCGCAGCAGCGGCAGGAGCTCGCGGACGCGCTCGGTCGTCTCGATGATGTTGGCGTTGGGCTGCCGGTTGATGATGACGAGCACCGCGGGCTTGCCGTTGGCGATGCCGGCGTTGCGCACGTCCTCGACCGAGTCGACGACCTCGGCGACCTCGGCAAGGCGCACCGCGGCGCCGTTGCCGCTCTTGTCGACACGATACGCGACGATGAGCGGGAGGTACTGGCTCGCCCGCTTCGCCTGGTCGTCGGCCATGATCTGCCAGTGGCGCTCGCCTTCCTCGACCGAGCCCTTGGGCCGGTTGGCGTTCGCCGCCGAGAGCGCCGCACGCACTTCGTCGAGCCCGATCGCGACCTTGTTGAGCGCCATGGGATTCAGCTCGACGCGCACCGCGGGGAGCGACGCGCCGCCGACGGTCACCTGGCCGACGCCTTCGGCCTGGGAGATCTTCTGCGCGAGGATGGTGGACGCCGCGTCGTACATCTCGCCGCGGTCGAGCGTGTCGGAGGTGAGCGCGAGGATCATGATCGGCGCGTCGGCCGGATTCACCTTGCGGTAGGTCGGGTTGCGCGGCAGGCTCGTCGGCAGCTGGCTGCGCGCCGCGTTGATCGCCGCCTGCACGTCGCGCGCGGCGCCGTCGATGTCGCGGTCGAGGGCGAACTGCAGCGTGACGCGCGAACTGCCGAGCGACGAGGACGAGGTGATCTCGGTGACGCCTGAGATGACGCCGAGCGCGCGCTCGAGCGGCGTCGCCACGGTCGCCGCCATGACCTCGGGGCTCGCGCCGGGCAGTTGCGCCTGCACCGAGATCGTCGGGAAGTCCACCTGCGGAAGCGGCGACACCGGCAAAAAGCCGAAGGCCGCGGCGCCGGCGAGCGTGACCCCCGCGGTCAGCAGCGTCGTCGCGACCGGCCGCCGGATGGACACATCGGGAAGGTTCAAGGCCGTTCGCTCCCGGCGGGTTCCGCGCGAGCCGCCCCCCGCCCGCTCACGCGCCGCGCCAGGCGATCGAACCACAGGTAGATGACCGGCGTGGTGAAAAGCGTGAGCGCCTGGGAGAGGATCAGGCCGCCCACCATGGTGATGCCCAGGGGATGGCGCAGCTCCGAGCCGACGCCCGTGCCGAGCGCAAGCGGCAACGCGCCGAGCAGCGCCGACATCGTCGTCATCAGGATCGGGCGGAACCTGAGGAGACACGCGTGATAGATCGCGTCGCGCGGGCTCATCCCGTCCTTGCGCTCGGCGTCGAGCGCGAAGTCGATCATCATGATCGCGTTCTTCTTGACGATGCCGATGAGGAGGATGATGCCGATCACCGCGATGATGCCCAGGTCGCTGCGCGTCAGCATCAGCGCCAGGAGCGCGCCGACACCGGCCGAGGGCAGCGTGGAGAGGATGGTGAGCGGGTGGATGTAACTCTCGTAGAGCACCCCGAGCACGATGTACATGGTCACGATCGCGGCGAGGATGAGCAGCAGCTCGTTGGCGAGCGACGCGCGGAACGCAAGCGCCGCGCCCTGGAAGCTGGTACGCAGCGACGCCGGCATCTCAAGCGAGCGCGCCTCGGCCTCGATCGCCGGCACCGCGTCGCCGAGCGAGACGCCCGGCGCGAGATTGAAGGAGAGGGTCGCCGCGGGAAACTGGCCGAGGTGATTCACGGCGAGCAGCGCCGGCTTCTCGGTGACCGCGGTGATCGCGCTCAAGGGCACCTGGGCACCCGAGGAGGACGCGACGTAGATATCCTTCAGCGCATCCGGGCCGCGGCGGAATTCGGGCTTCACCTCGAGCACCACGCGATACTGATTCGATTGCGTGAATATGGTCGAGATCAGGCGCTGGCCGAAGGCGTTGTAGAGCGCCGTGTCGATCGCCGCGGGTGTGATGCCGAGCCGCCCCGCGGTGTCGCGGTTGATCGAAACAAATGCCTGCAGGCCCTGGTCCTGCAGATCGCTCGCCACATCGGCGAGTTGCGGCAGTTGACGCAGGCGCTCGACCAGGCGATGCACCCACACGGCGAGCTCGTCGGGATTCGTGTCCTCGACGGTGAGCTGGTACTGCGTGCGGCTGACCCGGTCCTCGATCGTGAGGTCCTGCACCGGCTGCATGTAGAGCGAGATGCCCTGGACCTGCGCGATCCGCGGCTGCAGCCGCTGCATGACTTCGGCGACGCCGGCGCCGCGCTCGGATCTCGGTTTCAGGTTGATGAACACGCGGCCGTTGTTGAGCGTGGTATTGACGCCGTCCACGCCGATGAAGGAGGAGACGCTTTCCACGGCGGGGTCCTTGAGGATCGCTCGGGCGAGAGACTCCTGCCGCTCGGCCATCGCCGTGAAGGAGACCGATTGCGGCGCCTCCGAGATGCCCTGGATGACGCCCGTGTCCTGCAGCGGGAAGAAGCCTTTCGGCACGACGACATAGAGAATCACGCTCGCCCCGAGCGTACCGACGAAGACCCACAGCGTCGCGGTCTGCCGGTCGAGCACCCAGTTGAGCATCGCGCCGTAGCGCCGGATCATCGCGTCGATGAAGCGCCCCGCGGCGAGGTAGAACCGGCCCTGCTCGGATTCGGGCCTGCGGCGCAGGAGCCTCGCGCACATCATCGGCGTCAGCGTCAGCGACACCACCGCCGAGATCAGGATGGCGACGGCAAGCGTGATCGCGAACTCGCGGAACAGCCGCCCCACCACGTCGCCCATGAACAGCAGCGGGATCAGCACCGCGATCAGCGAGAAGGTCAGCGAAATGATCGTAAACCCTATTTGCTCGGCGCCCTTCAGCGCCGCATCCAAAGGAGAAAGCGGGGGCGTCTCGTCCGTCCCCTCGACGTAGCGCGCGATGTTCTCGATCATGACGATAGCGTCGTCGACGACGAAGCCGGTGGCGATGGTGAGCGCCATCAGCGTGAGGTTGTTGACGCTGAACCCGGCGAGATACATCACGCCGAAGGTACCGACGAGCGAAAGCGGCACCGCGATGCTCGGGATGAGCGTGCCCGCGGCGGTGCGCAGAAAAAGGAATATGACCATCACGACAAGCGCCACCGCGAGCAGCAGCTCGAACCGCACGTCCTCGACCGACGCGCGTATGGTAATGGTGCGGTCGGTGAGCGTTGCGACTTCGACCGACGCGGGGAGCGACGCGGTGAGCTGCGGCAGAAGCTGCTTGACGCGATCCACCACCTCGATCACGTTCGCGCCGGGCTGGCGCTGGATGTTGAGGATCACCGCGGGGATCTCGTTCATCCATGCGGCGAGGCGCACGTTCTCCGCATCCTCGACGATGTCGGCGACGTCCGACAGAAAGATCGGCGCGCCGTTCCCGCTCTTGTCGTTTCGAAACGCGACGATCACCGCGCGGTAATCGGCGGCCGAGCGCAACTGATCGTTGGCGTCGATGGTGTAGGCGCGGCTCGGACCGTCGAAGCTGCCCTTCGCCTGGTTGACGTTGGCCGTGGCGATCGCGGTGCGCACATCCTCCAGATTCAGGCCGTTCGCGGCGAGCGCGCGCGGGTTGACCTGGACGCGCACCGCGGGCCGCTGGCCGCCCGAGAGCGTGACCAGGCCCACGCCGGGAAGCTGCGAGATCTTCTGCGCGAGCCGCGTATCGACCAGGCTCTGCACCTGCGGCAGCGGCAGCGTCTTCGAGGTGATGCCGAGCGTCAGGATCGGCGCATCCGCCGGATTCACCTTGCTGTAGACGGGCGGCGCGGGCAGGTCCACCGGCAGGAAATTGGAGCCGGCGTTGATCGCCGCCTGCACTTCCTGCTCGGCGACATCCAGCGTCAGCTCGAGGCTGAATTGCAGCGTGATCACCGAGGCGCCGCCCGAACTGGTGGAGGACATCTGCTTCAGGCCGGGCATCTGCCCGAACTGGCGCTCGAGCGGCGCGGTGATCGAAGAGGTCGTCACGTCCGGGCTCGCGCCGGGATAGAAGGTGACGACCTGGATCGTCGGGTAGTCGACCTCGGGCAGCGCCGAAATCGGCAGGAGGCGATACGCGATCGCGCCGGCGAGCAGCACCGCGACCATCAGAAGCGACGTCGCCACCGGCCGCAGGATGAACAGCCGCGAGGGATTCATGCTTCGGTCATTCCCGCAGCCTTCAGCACCCGCGAAAGCGGGTGGGGAATCCAGCGGTGTTGAAAATCACTGGGTCCCCGCTTTCGCGGGGACGACGAAAAGTTGTAATCGATCCTTACTGCGCTCGGCACCATGAGCGATCATGCGCCCTCTTTGCGGCGCCGCTTGCCCTCGCCTTTCGCCGGCGCCTTGCCCTCGCCGGGCGCTGCGCGGGCGGCGCGATCGGGGATCTCCACTTTCGCGCCGTCGCGAAGGCGATCGCTGCCCTCGACGACCACCAAGTCTCCGGGGGCGAGTCCGGACTCGACCGACACGCTGTCGCCTTCGGCCATGCCCGCGGTCACCTTGCGCAACGCCACCGTCCGGTCCTCATTGATGACGTAGACGAAAGTCCCTTGCCCGCCGCGCACGACCGCCGCATTCGGGACGAGCGTCACGCCGCGCCGGGTCTCGAGCAGCATGCGCGCATTGACGAACTGGTTGGGGAAAAGACCGCCGTCCTCGTTCGGAAACTGCGCCTTGAGCTTGAGCGTACCGGTGGCGGGATCGATCTGATTGTCGACGCTCGCGAGCGAGCCCGCAGCGAGCTTCTTCTTCTGTTCGCGGTCCCAGGCCTCGACGGGCAGCTTTTCGCCGGAACGCACCCGCTGCACCAGGCCCGACAGGCTGTCCTGCGGGATGGTGAAGATGACCGAGACCGGCTGCAGTTGCGTGATGACCACCAGGCCGTTCGCGTCGCCCGCGCGGACGATGTTGCCCGCATCGAGCAGGCGCAGGCCCAGGCGCCCGCTGATCGGCGCGGTGATGCGCGAGTAAGTGACCTGGAGCCTGGCGTTGTCGATCTGCCCCTGGTCGAACTTGACCGTGCCTTCGTATTGCCGGACCAGCGCCTCCTGCGTGTCCACCTGCTGTTTGGCGATCGAGTCCTGCGCGTAAAGCGTTCTGTAGCGCTCGACGTCGATGCGGGCGTTCGCCAGCAGCGCCTGGTCGCGCGCCATCTGGCCTTCGAACTGCGCGAGCTGCGCCTGGTAGGCTCGCGGGTCGATCTCGGCGAGAAGGTCTCCCTCCTTCACCACCTGCCCCTCTCTGAACAGGACCCTCATCAACTCGCCGTCCACGCGGCTGCGCACGGTCACCGTCTTCAGCGGCGTCACCGTGCCAAGTCCATTGAGATAGATATTGATGTCGCCGGTCCGCGCCGCCGCGGCGACCACCGGCGTCGGCCGGTTGGGGTCGAAGCCCCGCCGGCCCGCCGGGCGCTGCTGGGCGTCCCCCGGCTGCAGCAGGTATACGGTGATCCCTCCGGCGGCCACGAGCAGCACGGCGAGGACCACCCAGGCAGCGTGCCATCCGCGCCGCGT
>JBGPTG010000081.1:0-11565 GCA_041490545.1 Gammaproteobacteria bacterium | reverse complement strand
GGCCACGGCACTTGCGGCGAGGATGCGCTTGAACTTCTTCATGTGACTTGGGTCGCGCGGCAAACGGGATTCCTTACATCGCGCATCGTACACGGGCGTTTGCCGCGCCGCCGCCCGGCCGGCATAATCGCGCGTCGCTTCGATGAATTCCCCTCTCTTTCGCGTCTTCGGACCGTTCTTTTCGAGCGCCTTCAGCTGGAACTTCGCGCTCGGCATGACCCACATGCTGATCCCGCTGTACGCGCGCGAGCTCGGCTTCTCGGGTATCGCCATCGGCAGCCTGATCGCGCTGCCGATCGTCGTGCAGATGGTGTTCAACCTGCTGGGCGGCGCGTGGACCGACCGCCTCGGAGGAATGGCGATCGCGCGGGGCGCGTTCGCCGCCACCATCCTCGCCGGGGCGATGTTCGCGCTGTCCTCGAGCTTCGCCGCGCTCCTCGCCGCGCAGGTCGTGATGATCGTCGCGCGCGCGATCTACTGGCCGGCGAGCTGGTCGCTCGTGAGCCAGCTGCCGGGCGATCCGAGCAAGCTGATGGGACGGCTGAATGCGACCAGCAGCCTCGGGCAGATCGCCGGCACCGTCGCCGCGGGCCTCGTCATCGCCTGGGCCGGGTTCGCGGCGGGATTCTGGACGGTGTCGGCGATGGGCACGGTTTCGCTCGCGCTGGGATTCTGCTTCCGCTACGAGCCGGCCCGGCCGAAGCGCGCGCCCGCGCCCATGCTCGCCACCTACCGCATGCTCCTGCAGCGTCGCGGCATCTACTACGGCCTGATGTGCGCGATCGTCTCGGCGCTGCCGTTTTCCCTGAGCGTCTCGTTCTATCCCATCCTGCTCGTCGAGCAGGGCTTCGACACGGAAACCGCGGGCTGGCTGCTCGGCATGCGCGCGCTCGGTTCGATTGCGTCGGGCGTGGCGCTCGCGCGCTTCGTCAGGCGCGCCGACGACCGCTACGCCCCGTTCGCGTCCGCGCTCATCGTCGCCGCGTCGGTGGGCCTGGTGGCGTGGTTCACCGACCCGTGGGTGATAGCGCTCTTCCTGCTCGGCGTGGGCCTCGGTTCGGGGATCATGACGATCTATTTCCAGGTGCTGGTGAGCGCGATCTCCTCGAGCGAGACGCGCGGCTCGGCGATGGCGCTCGCCGGGCTGGGCTGGAGCGTTTCGCACATCTCGGTGCCCATCGTGATGGGCTTGCTGCAGGACGCCTACGGCATCCACGCCGCCTTCTACATCGTCGGCGCGGTTGCCTTTCTCTACTCCTTCGCCCTCATCCCGGTGCAGCGCTGGGCGCTGCGCGCCCCGCCGCCGCGCTGAAAACGCTCAGTTGGCCCTGGCGCCGATCGACTTTATGAGGGGCGCGAGCTTCTCCACGTCGGCGCGGATGTAGGCGTCGAACGTCTCCAGCGCAACGTCTCGCGCCACGATGCCCTGCGCGGCGAACTTGTCGCGCGTTTCTTTTTCCTCGCTCGTCTGCTGCAGCGCGCGCGCCAGCTGCTCGAGGATCGGCCGCGGCGTTCGCGCCGGCGCGATAAAGCCGTACCAGGTGGACGACTCGTAGCCGGGAATCCCCGACTCGCTCACGGTGGGCACCTCGGGGAGAACGGCAACGCGCTCGCGGCTGGTGACGGCGAGCGCGAGCAGCCTGCCCTCGCGCACCTGGGGGAGCAGAAACGCGATCGGCGAGAACGTCGCCTGGATGCGACCGGTGAGAATGTCGGCGACCAGGTCCGAGGTGATCTTGTAGGGCACGTGCACCAGGTCGACGCCGGCGCGTCCGGCGAAATACGCGCCGCCGAGGTGCGTGGCGGTGCCGATGCCGGCCGAACCGTAGTTGATCGTGCCGGGCTTCTGCCTGGCGAGCGCGATGAATTCCGCAAGCGTGCGCACGCCCAGCTGCGGATTGACGTAGACCAGCGCCGGCGATTCCGCCACCAGCGCCACGCCGGAAAAATCGCGCAGGGTGTCGTAAGGCAGGCTGGCGTAGAGCGCGGGATTGATCGAGTGCTGCGAGTTCACCATGAGGAGCGTGTAGCCGTCGGGCGCGGCCTTCGCGACCGACTGCGCGGCGATGGTGCCGCCCGCGCCCGGCCGGTTCTGCACCAGGACGCTCTGCGCGAGGCGCTGCGTGAGCCTGTCGGCGTACATCCTGGCGAGGATATCCACCGTGGTTCCCGTGGACAGCGGCACGATCATCTGGATCGGCCGGTTCGGATAGTCGCTCTGCGCCGCGGCGGCGGCGCACAGCAACGAGAGCCATAAGGCAAGGACCAGGCGCAACGCGTTTCTGTTCATGGCTTTGCCCTCCGCTACTGCAGCACGACCGCGCGCACCGGCGAGGCCTCGGCGCCCACCAGCTTGAGCGGCAGCGCGACCAGGGTGACGCGCTGCCCGGCGACCTGGTCGAGGTTGTTGAGATAAGGAAGGGTGACGATGCCGTGCTCGCTGAAGGTGCGCGAGGAATGGAACACGCGCGGCGCGCCGGGTTCGTCGTTGCCGTGGTAGAAGTCGTAGCCGACGATCACCACACCCTTGTCGATGCACCACCGCGTCGCGCCCGAAGTGAGGTAAGGCGAGCGCTTCTGCCAGTCGCCGATCATGTACTGCTTGTTGACGTCGGTGCGCAGCAGCAAGCGGTCGCCGCGGCGCACGACCGCGCCCGCGGCCTTCTCCAGGTCGTCCGCCGTGATGGCTTTTCCGGGGACCGCGTGGCGCAGGTCGGCGATCACCGCGTCCCCGGCGAACAGCTCGAGCGGCAGGTCCTGCACCTGCTTGCCGCCCTTGACGTTGTGCTCGGGCGCGTCGATGTGGCTGCCGGCGTGCAACCGCATGTGCACGCCGCGCACCACCTGGCCGGCGCCGCCGGGCGCGTCGTGCTCCTTCAGCACCTCGATCTGGAACTGCATGTCCTTCTTGAATCCCGGGGGCGTGCGCATCCGGAACTTGGAGTCGTCGAGCTCCAGGCTGATGTCGATGATGCGGCCTATTGGCAGCGGCATTTGCCGGCCTCCCGGTTCACGTCCCGCCGTATTATACGGGGCGGCTTCCGGCGCCCGCGGCAACTCCGGTAAACTGCGTCATTGCCTGCCTGGGAGGCCAGCCGTGAACGACGCGTTCAAATGGATGGGGATCATCGCCATCATCGGGATCGTCCTGATGGTCGTCGAGTACCGCTTCGCGGTGAAGAAGAAAGAGGGCTTCACCTCGGTCGACCGCAAGCGCATCCTCGGCATCCTGTGGCTGACGGCCTTCTTCGCCCTGCTGGCCGGCGGGATCATCTGGATCGCGCCCGACTAGAGTGTGTCGAAAATTTCCCTAGGGGTGCTCGACCAGTCCCCGGTCGTCAGCGGACATAGTCCGGCACAAGCGATCGTCGAAACGATTTCCCTCGCGCGTCTGGCCGAGGAGCTGGGCTACCAGCGCTACTGGCTCGCCGAGCATCACGCCGTCGCGGCGCTCGCCGATCCTTGCCCCGAGATTCTGGTCTCGAGCGTCGCCGCCGCGACCTCGCGCATCCGCGTCGGTACCGGCGGAGTGCTCCTGCCCTACTACAGCGCGCTGAAGGTCGCCGAGGTGTTCCGCATGCTCGAGGCGCTGTTTCCCGGCCGCATCGACCTCGGCATCGGCCGCGCCCCGGGCGGCGATCCGCGCACGGCGCTGGCGATGACCGACGGCGAGTTCGGCGGCGCCGAGCGCATGCCGCAGCAGGTGCAGGACCTGGTCGGCTTCCTCGACGGGACCTTGCCCGCCGGCCATCCGTTCACCGGCGTAAAGGCCCAGCCCGCGGGCGCCACCTCGCCGCAAGTGTGGCTGCTGGGGTCTTCCGACTACAGCGGCGCGCTCGCCGCGCAGCTCGGCCTGCGCTTCGCCTTTGCGCACTTCATCAGCGCGCACGGCGGCCAGGCGGTGACGCGCGCGTTTCGCGAGCAGTACCGTCCCTCGGCGCGCGAGCCCGAGGCGCGCTCGCTCGTCTGCGCGTTCGTGATCTGCGCCAAGACCCGCGCCGAAGCCGAGCGACTCGCCACCAGCATCGACCTGCGGCGCCTGCACATGGCCAAGGGCATCGACGCGCCGGTGCCGACCTGCGAGGAGGCGAACGCGTACCGCTACTCGCTGCAGGAGCGCGCCTACATCGAGCAGCAGCGCGCGCGCCTGGTGCACGGCGATCCGGGCGAAGTGAGGGAGAAACTGCTCGCGCTGCAAGAGGAGTTCGCCGCGGACGAGATCATGATCGTCACCATCACCGGGGACTACGAGAGCCGGCGGGAGTCTTACCGGCTGGTGGCGGAGGCGATGGGGTAGAACTCGATCATCATACCTGCCAGATAAAAAAACCCGATTGATACCGTGAAGCGGCCACGATACTTTGGACACCTGACGAACGACATTGGTCTGACGATCTGACCCCTTCCGCATGCCTTACGCCTAGTACACAACATTCCTCGTATCAAGAAGATTTTCCAAGGATTCCCTACCAGCAGCAATACCGTTATCCACCTCGGAGCCGAACATCGCGCGGGTTCCGCCTAGCGAGCAAGAAAGCACTAATGCCGGCTTTGATACGAAGCAAAAGACTCTTGAGAGGGTGCCCCTCTTCATACTCGAGCATCGCCAGGTTAATCATTCCGTAGACACTACCAGCGGCGATTGCCCTGCCGTACCAGACTCGTGCTTCCTGTATGTCCTTTTTAACGCCGGTTCCGTGTTGAAACATTCTGCCAAGCATGAATAGTGCAACTGGATGTTCCCGCTGCTCGGCGACATGCTGGTAGTACTGAAACGCTCGTTCGTAGTCTTGAGTAATGCCGTTCCTATGGTAAAGCAACCGTGCCTGAGCGAGATATCCTTCAAGATACCCAAATCCCTCTACCGATTTTTGATAATAGTGAAATGCATGGGCCAAGTTTTTGTCAACCCCATTTGCCCCGTCCTCATACATGCATCCCACAAAGTAGTTGGCTTCTTTAAGTCCCTTGTCAATAAGTTCTATAAATTCCTTAAACAATGCCGGAGAGGAGTCTCCAGCATCGAATGATTCGATAGCGTTTTCGAGTCGAAGGTCATCGCCTATGGGAAACTCAACAACGTTTCTATCTACTAATCCGTGTCGTCCCATTTCCCCTGCTGACTCGTTCAGATGCATCTCGGATTTCCTGAGGCAACGGATTCTTGCAACCTTCAGCGACTTTCAAGATCTCAAACGAGCGGCACTCCGTCCTAGTCGCCTCCGACCAGATCTCGAAAGACGACCTGGAACGCTACCGCAAGCTCGCGAGCCGTGTCGGCGGCTAGTATGTTCAGGTGATCCGGATCGCTTTCAGTTCGCTTCCCTGGAGCCTGTGGAAATCTTGTGTCGAAGTTGCTCCAAGAACTTCTCTCCTGCGATGCGGTCCGAATCGGATATTAGGGTTGTCAACTTCTCAAGATTGCCGGCTGCTACGCTGCTTCCGGACTCGTGAGCCAGTTTGAAATAGGCGTACGCAGTAGAGTCGCTCTTGGCCACCCCATCCCCAAGTCGATATGCAATTCCAAGAGCGTTCATCGCGAGCGGACTACCCTTCCCGGCGGCTTTTTCAAATAGTTCCACCGCCTTGTCGGCTTCTCTCGCTCCGCCAGAACCCGTCCAATACATCTGGCCAAGAGTGAAAAGGGAATTGGTGTCCCCTAGCTCACCAGCGCGCCGATAAAGTGCAGCGGCTCTACCAAAATCTCTTGACACACCCACACCGTCGTAATACATGTTTGCCAATCTCTTGGCTGCACCCACGGAACCAACATTGGCTGCTCGCTCGTACCAGCTCGCCGCTTCAACGATATTGCTCTTCACGCCTTCGCCTCGTTCGTGCATTGCTCCCAGCTGAAATAGTGCAATTGGGCTCCCCAAGTCAGCTGCCCGCTTATACTCCTTGAGCGCCTCATCATAGTTTTGCGCTGAATATGCTTTCTGAGCGTTGAGCACGATCTCGTCAACCTCATTCGCAAGAGAGGCGAGGGAGGAGAACAGTAAGAACGCTAGAACCGCTCGCGACGCAAGAACCTTACGCCATTGGCCTGTAATCGCAGAATTACTTCCAACGGTAAGTCTCATCTAGCAGGCCTCGGGCTCGGTCGTGGACCGGGTCTTCCTCCACCGCCAACATCGAGATCGTATGGTCCAGTTGGGGGGTTTACATTTGACCAAGGCCCGTATCCGATTATTTCTTCGTATTCGGAGTCAGACTCCCTTTTCCATTTCTTACCGAGAGGCATATTGCCGGGATTGAAGGTGATCTTTCCGCAGGCATCGCGGCATACGTAGGTGGCCGAGACCTTGCATTCGAACTCTGCCTCCCAGTACCCGGTTTCTTTAAAAACCGTTCGCCATACTATCTTCCATCCGGGCTCTGGCATTGGCGGAATGGGTGCAATCGTCAAACTCGGTGAAGTTGGATCTGGAGCAGGGAACCATTCTTTGCTCTGGTTGGCTTGAGTAGGCTTTTGTCGGCGAAGCCCAGTTGGGTCACATTTTTCCGCGTAGCCCAAGTCGAGCCACCAGCATTCAAGACCGAAGGTATCAAAGAACATTAGCGGCGATTGCCACACGTATCCATACATATCCATTCCGCCGCCCAGCCCGATAGGATCACTTTTCACATACCGACCGATAGCCGGATCGTAATCCCTAAAGTAGTTGTAGTTGAGATTCGTTTCGCGATCCGCATACTGCCCCGGAAACCTCAACGGGAAATCGAACTTCACTCCATCCCCGTCCGGATCGTCATTCGGCGGCGTTGCACCGAAGGGCTCCTGCTGATCCCACCGCCACACCGTAGTCCCATTTCCGTCCGCCACGAACCTCGGCGTATTCAGATGATCCGGCACGATGTAGTAAACCTGCGCAACACCCGAGTTCACGGTGATGTTCACCACAGCAGAGCTCGTCATGGCCCCGCCATTATCGATCCGCCCTAGCCGTGATCGCATAGCTCCCCTGCGCCACATTCGTCCAGTTGAATGTGTAAGGCGCGCCGGTCGCCGTGCCGAGCAGGCTCGGGCCCTGGAAGAAGTCCACCCTGGCGATGCTGCCGTCGCTGTCTGACGCCGTAGCGGTGAGCGGAATGGTTCCAGGCGCAGTAAAAGTTGCGCCGTCCGCGGGACTCGCGAGCGCCACCGTCGGGGGCAGGTTGGTCGCTGCGTTGACGGTGACCGTCCGTGCCGCCGAGGTGGTCTGGGCTCCCTGCCCGTCGGTGGCGACCGCGGTGAGCACATGCGTGCCTGCGGCGGCGGCGGCGATGGTTGCCCTATAGGGCGCGGCGGTGGCCGTGCCTACCAGTGTCGCCCCGTCGAAGAACTCCACCTTGGCCACCGTGTCGTTGGCCTCCGGTGCCGAGGCGTTGGCTTTCAGGGTGATGCTCGCCGGCGCATTGAAGAGGGCCTTGTTGGCAGGCGAAGTGAGGTTCACCGTCGGCGGCAGGTTGGCTGCGTCGACCTTTATGGTCCGTACCGCCGAAGTGCTCTGGGCTCCCTGCCCGTCGGTAGCCACAGCCGTGAGCGTGTAGGTCCCGGGGTCCGGGCTCGTCCAGGTGACGCTGAAGGCCTTCGAAGTGTCCGTACCGATCAAGGTGCCGTTGGCGAAGAAGTCCACCTTCGCCACCGTGTCGTTGTCCTCCGGCGCCGTGGCGTTAACTTTTAGCGCAATCGTCGCCGGCGGCGCGAAGCTTGCGTTGTTCGCGGGCGAGGTGAGATTCACCGTCGGAGGCTGGTTGGCTGCGACGGTGATGGTCCGCGCCGCCGAAGTGGTCTGAGCCCCCTGCCCGTCGGTGGCGACCGCGCTGAGCGTGTAGGTACCTGGGAAGGGGGTCCAGGTGAAGGCAAAGGCCCTGGAGGTATCGGTGCCGATCAAGGTGCCGTTGGCAAAGAAGTCCACCTTCGCCACCGTGTCGTTGGTCTCCGGTGCCGTGGCGTTGGCTTTAAGCGTAATCGTCGCCGGCAGCGCGAAGCTCGCGTTGTTCGCGGGTGAAGTGAGGTTCACCGTGGGCGGCAGGTTGGCTGCGTTGACCGTGATGGTTCGTGCCGCGGAACTCACCTGGCCTGCCGCGCTGTCGTAGGCGATCGCCGTGAGCGTGTAGGTCCCCGCGACGGGGTTCGTCCAGATGAAACTGTAGGCCTTGGAGGTATCGGTGCCGATCAAGGCGCCGTTGGCGTAGAACTCGACGCGCGTGATGGTAGTGGGAGCGCTGGCCGAGGCGCTCGCGCGCAGCGTGATGGTGGCAGGGGAAAAGTAGACGTTGTTATTGGCCGGTGCGCTAAGGCTCGTCGTGGTCTGGGCGAGCGCGCCGCTGCTCGCTGCGCCCAGCACCGACAAAGTCACCGCCAAAACGGCGGAGAGGAGGCTCAACCGCCTCAAGATCCGTCGGAAATATCGTGAAGCAGCACGCGCCGGCACAATGCGCTCTCCCCGGATGCGCTTTTTTTTCGCGCATCGACCGTACGATACAGTCTGCTCACCGATGGCAAACGCGTAAAGTCAGGTTTACCCGACAAAGGGTGTCAGGTTAGACCCAATGATGAATCCTGCTCGGGGATGCCTTCAGCGTACGCGACGCATCCGGAATGCCGCCTGCCCACGCGAAAAGCTATTTCTGGCCTTGGTCTTGTCGATTACTTCCAAAACTCTCGTTCAACAAGCGCTCCGCTCCCACCGCGAATCGGCACCGCTGCTCTAGAACAAGTGCACCGCCGTCGGCCAGAAAAATCCGATCAGGCTGAAGACCACGCCGATCGCACCCAGGCCGTAGGCAAGCCACAGCAGCGCGATGACGCCGGTGATGATCTCCGCCGACGCGAGCACGATCGCGATCTGCACCGCGGCCGACGCAACCTCGTAGTGGTGATACGCCGCCATCGCGCGATCGCGTTTCGCTTCCCCCTCTTTCGCGCGTGCCATGAGTTCCTTGCGGCCTTCGTTGGTTTCGGGCTCGGACTGGTAGCGCTCTGCGGTCTTCTTCCAGGCCTCGACCTGCTTTTTCACCGCCTCGGGCGCCTTCTGCCCGAACTGCGCTTCCATCTCCTCGGCGGCGGTGCGGACCGTGGTCTGGCGGATGGTCTTCGCCTGGAAGAAGGCCCACAGGTTCGAGGCCTCGATGTGATTGGCGAGCGCGCTCGTCTGCGAGGCCTTGCCGAGGGTCTCCGAAAACGCCAGCACGAGCGCGAGCACGGCGATTAAGAGCGCGACTCCCTTGTTGGCGGGGTCAACGTGAGCTCCGTGGCCTGCGGACATGGTTTCCTCCTCCTGAAATTTTTTGAGTGGCCGATTCTAGCGCAGTCTCCTGCTCGAACTCTTCAGCGCCTCACCCCCGGCGTCTCGACCGCCAGCCCCTGCGCACGCCAGGCGAGAAAGAGCTCGAGATCGAGATACTCCTGCGCGCCGTAGGGCAGCATCTCCGCGCGTATTCCCGACAGGCAGGCGCGCAGCCGCCGCCCGAGCGAGCCGAGCGTCTGCCACTCCAGCCGGTACGCCGGCCATCCGTTAGGGTGGCCCTGGCTGATGGTCTCGGCAAGGAGCCTCTTGCCCCAGTTCGCCTCGTGGCAGTGCGCGCACGACAGGTTCAGCTGGCCGCGGCGCTGATAGTAGAAGGCTCTGCCAGCTTCGAAGTGCGAGCGTGCCGGCCCGTCGATGGCGACGCCCGTCGGCATGCCGCGCGATTGCCGCGCGACGAACGCCGTGAGCGCGAGCAGGTCCTCCGATTCGTAGCGCAGCGCCTCCGCGCCCATGCGAGCGGTGCGGCAAAGGTTGATGCGGCCCTCGAGATTGAGGAGCCTGCCGCTCGCCACGTCGATTTTCGGATTGCGCGCCGCGACGCCGCGCATGCTCGCGCCCTGGTGGCAGCTCGCGCAGGAGCGATTTGCCGCGCCCGCCGGCTCGCTCCAGAGTTTTTCGCCGCGCTCGACCCACAGCATGCCCGGGTTGGCGAATTCATCCGCCTGCAGCGTGCGCAGATCCTGGCCGAGGAATGTGGAACCGGATTTCAGCTGATCGAGCGGCAGCCTGCGCTCCTGCGCCGGCGCTGCAACCGCGGCGACAGCGAGCGCTGCCGCCGCCAGGCGCGCGAGCGCGCGGACCCGACTCATGCCGTGACGACGATCGACTGCCGCTCCAGTCCCTGCACGCCCTCGTCGTCGATCCAGGTGAACTCGAACTCCCCGCTCGCTTCGGCGACGGTATGGAACTGCAGGTAGGGATTGGCCGAAATCCCGGAGGAGAGATCGGCGCGGAATACTTCGCTGCCGTTGTAGCGGCAGGAAAAGGTGTTGATCACGTTGCGCTTGATGAGGTGCCCGACGTCGTCGTGGCGGTAGCCCGTCTCCATGGGATGCTGAATGACGATGCGCACGTCGATCACCTCGCCGCGTTTCGCCTGCTTCGGGATCTGGATTCGCGCTGCCATATTCGCTTTTGTTCGGCCTGACCTCAGCTCTCGTCGAGGCAGGCCGACAGAGTCACCACGACCTCGGCGGTGTCGGACCAGAACGAGCCGTCGGACATCTGCGCAACGGCGGTGACGCGCTGGCTGCCCGCGAGCCGCACCCGCGAACTGACTTCGGCCTTGCCGGCGCGCGGCCCCAGGTGGAAGCTCGCCATGTGCGTGACCGGATTGCGGTCGGAATACAGGTATATTGCCTTGACGTGGTCGGCCGCGGTCATCGGGCTTTCGACGCTGACCTTCATCGCCACCGAGTTGCCGTTGTCGGCGAGTTGCGGAAGCTCCAGGTGCACCCTGCCCTTGGTCACGGTTGCTCCGCCGGTCAGCGCCCGCAGTTGCGCCTCCACCGGGCTCACCGCCTGCGCCAGCGCCGCGCCCGGCAGCAGCGGCACCGCGATCGCGCCGCCGACCCCAGCGAGAAATTCGCGGCGCCTCACCGCGGCGGCTCCTTGAGCGTCGCGAGATATGCGACGACGTCCTCGACCTGCTGCGCCGAAAGAACCGGCTTGCCCCGGTACGCCGCGGCGACCTGCGTGAGTCCCTCGGTCCTGTAGTAGGCGGGCATCGGCGTACCCGGGTTGACGCGGGTGGAGTCGGCGACGCGCAGGCGCAACTGCGCGGGCGAGAGCTTCGCGCCGACGCCGGCAAGCGCGGGCGCGATGTTGCCGGAGAGCGATTCGCCGGGCACCGCGTGGCACAAGGTACAGGCTCCCATGTCGCGATTCACCACGACGCTTCGACCGCGCGCCGCGTCGCCGGGTTCCGCGGCAAGCGGCCGCGGAATCGCGTCGCCGACCGCGTCGAAGCGAACGTTCTCCTCGGCGTGCGCTACACCGAGGAGGGACGCGAGCAGCGCCGCAGCCGCGATCACCGCCCTCTCAGGCGAGCGTCAGATCGTGGTTCTTCAGCGGCAGCGAGCGGATGCGCTTCCCAGTGGCGGCGAAGATCGCGTTGCACACCGCCGGAGCGATCGACGCCTGTCCGGGCTCGCCGACGCCACCCCAGAATCCGCCCGAGGGCGCGAGCACCACTTCGACCTTGGGCATCTCGCGCAGGCGCATCATGCGGTAGTCGTGGAAGTTCGACTGCTCGACGCGCCCGTCCTTG
>JBGPTG010000080.1:0-11593 GCA_041490545.1 Gammaproteobacteria bacterium | reverse complement strand
CCACCCAGAGGCAGAGGCGGTTTCAAAGGCAAAGGCAAGGGAAAAGGCAAAGGCCGCGACGGCAAGCGCGACACGAAGGGCTCCAAGCAGCTCTTCAAGCGGCGCAAGTTCTGCCGGTTTACCGCGGAGAAGATCGAGTGGATCGACTACAAGGATGTCGATCTGCTCAAGGACTTCATCGGCGAGAACGGCAAGATCATTCCGGCGCGCATCACCGGCACCCGCACGCACTATCAGCGCCAGCTGTCAGGCGCGGTGAAGCGTGCGCGATATCTGGCGCTGCTGCCGTATACCGATCTCCACTAGGGGCGCGACATGCAAGTGATCCTTCTTGAGAAAGTAGTCAACCTCGGCGGCCTTGGCGACGTGGTCAAGGTGAAGGACGGTTTCGCGCGGAACTTCCTCCTGCCGCAGGGCAAGGCGAAACGCGCGACACCCGAGAACCTCGCCGAGTTTGGGAAACGCCGGGCCGAGCTGGAAAAAGCACAGTCCGACACGCTCGCTGCCGCGCAGGAAAAGGGCACGAAACTCGACGGCCTGATGATCCAGGTCACCCAGAAGGCGCGCGTCGACGGGCACCTGTTCGGCTCGGTGACCACTTTCGACATCGTCGAGGCACTGAAAGGCCAGGGGTTCGAGGTCGAACGCGCGATGCTGCGCCTGCCGCAGGGGCCGCTGAAAACGGTCGGGGATCATTCCGTCGCCGTCGCATTGCACACCGACGTGCTCGTTCATATCAAGGTTTCGGTCCTTGGAGAGACGGCGGACCAGTAAAGCCACGCAAGGCATTGATGGGGAACGAAGGCCGGGGATCCTCCGGCCTTTTTTGTTTTTGCGCTCGCCGCGCCTCGTATTTAGTTGCCGGGAGCGGCGTGCCGCAGTGTAGAATTTTTGTCGGCGCTGCAAAACCACGATGGCACAACTCCTACCGCAGTCAGTCCCGGATTCCCAGCTGCTGAATCTCAGGGTGCCGCCGCATTCGATCGACGCCGAGCAGTCGGTGCTGGGCGGGCTCCTGATCGACAACGGCGCTTTCGACAAGATCGGCGATATCGTTGCCGAGGCCGATTTCTACCGCGACGACCACCGCCGCCTGTATCGCCACATCTCGCGCCTGATAGAGAAGGGCAAGCCCGCCGACGTCGTCACGGTGGACGAATCGATCAAGGCGAGCGAGGACAAGGACAAGACCGGCGGAATCGCCTATCTGGCGGCGCTGGCGGGGAACACGCCCTCCGCGCACAACGTGCGGCGCTACGGCGAGATCGTGCGCGAGTGCGCGATCCTGAGGAAACTCATCGAAGTCTCCACCGAGATTGCCGACAGCGCCCTGAACCGCATGGGCAAGGAAGTCGGGCAGCTGCTCGACGAGGCCGAGTCCAAGGTTTTCCAGATCGCCGAGGCCGGGTCGCGCACGCGCCAGGGCTTCATGGAGATCCAGCCGATACTCACCCAGGTGATGGAGCGCATCGACTTGCTCTACCACAAGGACAACCCTTCGGACATTACCGGGGTTCCGACCGGCTACAACGATCTCGACCAGAAAACTTCAGGCCTGCAGCCGGGCGACCTCATCATCATCGCCGGGCGTCCGTCGATGGGCAAGACTGCGCTGGCGCTCAACATGGCCGAGCACGTCGCCGTGGAGAACAAGCTGCCGGTGGCGATATTCAGCATGGAAATGTCGGGCACGCAGCTTGCCATGCGCATGCTCGGCTCGATCGGCCGGCTCGACCAGCACAAGTTGCGCACCGGGCGGCTGTCCGACGACGACTGGAACCGCCTGACCAACGCGGTGGGCAAACTCCACGACGCGCCGATCCTCATCGACGAATCGGGGGCGCTGAACGCGCTCGAGCTGCGCGCCCGCGCCCGGCGGCTGCACCGCCAGTACGGGTCGCTCGGCCTCATCGTGGTCGACTACCTGCAGCTGATGCAGGCGAGCACGCAGGGAGAGAACCGGGCGACTGAAATCTCCGAGATCTCGCGCTCGCTCAAAGCGCTCGCGAAGGAGCTCAAGGTTCCTGTGGTGGCGCTGTCGCAGCTGTCGCGGGCAGTGGAGCAGCGCACCGGCTCGAAGCGGCCGATCATGTCGGATCTGCGCGAGTCAGGCGCCATCGAACAGGACGCCGACCTCATTCTCGCGATCTACCGCGAGGAGGTCTACACGCCTGACACTCCGGAAAAGGGTGTTGCCGAAGTTATCATCCTGAAACAGCGCAATGGGCCGATCGGCACGGTCAAGATGACTTTCCTCGGGGAATACACGCGGTTCGAGAGTTACGCGCAGTCGGGCGCGTACTAGAGGTTGTCGCGGACGCAGGTCGTGCTCGCCGGATCGCGCGTGCGGCACGAGAAGGGTGCTACCTGGCTGCTGCCCCCTTCAACGCTTCCCAGGTTTCCACTCTGATTCGCGCGATGACCTCAAAGTCTTTTGTGAGCGGCCGTATCACCGCCGCTTCGCCCTCGGCAAGATACGGTGGACCGGCGACGCTGACGAAGGGGTTGCCGTGGCTCACGACCGCGAGATTCGTCCCGGGATGTACCGGGGTGGCGAGGATCCTGCGCAGGGGGGCGTAACGCTCGGTGTTGGCGGGAGTTGCCGGTCCACCGCGCACTTCCTGCATTTTCTCGGCGCGACCGAAGACGAGTTGCGCGGTTTCCACGGTGCGGCAGAAGGGGCTCGCAAGCACGCGCTCGAATGCAAGGCCGAGCACGCGGACCGCGGCGCCGACCGCTCTCGCTTCGGCGCGGCCCTTGTCGGTGAGGTTGCGCTGGTTCGCGCAATCGTCATAGTCCTTCATGCGCTCGTCGTTCTGGCTGAAATCGGTTGACGTGTGGCGGAAGTAAAGCACGTAGCCGCCTTTGCGCAGTTCGGCAACAAGCTTATCCGGGGCCCACTGCTGCGCGGGGAAAGAACTGCGCTCCTTCGGGCCAGGCTGGCCAATTACCGCCGCGGTGGCCAGGAGGAGCACCACGAAGCCGATACAGGCTGCGCGGAGGCTTGCAGGAATGAAGCAGGAGGCATTCTTCACGGGAATTCCTCGGGCATTGCGCGAAGGAAGTATAACCGTGGCCAGCCGAGGCTTGCCGCGTCGATTCGACGAGTTAGACTGCGTGGATGATCCGCTTCCTTCAACGCTTTGCACCCTGGACAGGTGTTGGCGTGCTCCTGTTCGGATGTGGTGCTTCGCGGCTTTCGCCAGGCGAGGAGGGACACGCGCTCGCCGGCCGCGTCTGGGACGTGGGCGCCGAGCGTGAAATTTCACGCGAAGCGCTGCTCGATCGTGCTTCCGCGTCACGCTTCGTCATCCTGGGCGAAGTGCACGATAACCCGGAACATCATCGAGTGCAGGCGAAAATTCTCGCCGCCATGTTGCAGGCGGGTCGCTCGCCCGCTTTAGTGATGGAGCAGTTCGATCACGAGCATCAGGCCGCGCTCGACGCGGCCCGGCGGCGCGGCGAGCGCGATCCAGAACGCGTCGCCGACGCGGGGCGCTTCGACCGCAAGGGCTGGAGCTGGCCCGACTACCGGCCGCTCGTCGAGCTGGCGATCGCGAACGATCTGCCGATCATCGCGGCGAACATGTCGCGCGAAGAAGCCCGCGCGGTTGCGCGCGCGGGACGGCCCGCCGAAGGTCTTGGGCCGGCGACGCCAGAGCTGCGCGCGGCGCTTGAGCGCGATCTCGTCGAAGGGCACTGCGGGGTGCGTCCGGGGCCGGCCGTGCTCGCCGGTTTGATCGAGGCACAGCGCGCGCGGGATGCGCGCATGGCGGCGGCGCTGGAGAGGTCAGGGGAGCGCGGCGCGGTGCTCATTGCCGGTGCGGGTCACGCGCGGCGCGATCGCGGGGCGCCGGTTTATCTGTCCGGGGCGGCGCGCGGCCGGCTGCTGGCAGTTGCCTTCGTGGAGATCGAGCCCGGTCGAAACGAGTTGCGCGCTTACGCCGGGGAAGGTCTGGCCGCTAGTTACGATCTCGTTCAGTTCACGCAGCGCGCGGTGCGCGAGGATCCCTGCAAGAGCTTGCCCGAGTTTCGGTCGCGATAGAGGGAAGGCTTTTCGAGCAGCGCGGGTTGGGTATTTATTGGCGCGGCTTGAGACAGGTTGCAAATACGAATCATTCGTATTATCATAGTGGTCCCGAACCTCTTAGGAAGATCCAATGAGATGGATGTTCGCGACCGTTTTCCTGATCCCGTCCTTCGCGTTCGCCGCGGACCCCGAATTCCTCTTGGTGATACGCGATCACCGGTTCGAGCCGCAGGAACTGAGCATCCCGGCCGGCCGGAAAATCAGGCTCCTGATTGATAACCAGGATTCCACCGCCGAAGAGTTTGAGAGCCATGCGCTCAACCGCGAAAAAGTGGTGCCTGCGCGCTCCCGGGTTCCGGTTTTCATAGGTCCGCTCGCCCCGGGCAGATACCCCTTCTTCGGCGAGTTCCACGAGAAGACCGCGCAAGGCGCGATCGTCGCCCGCTGACAACCAGCCGATCGTTCCGCATTTCCAGCCGCGCATCGGCCTCCACACCGTTCACCGTGAAAGCTCCTCTGATGAATCGCTCTTCCGTACTACCCGTTGTCCTGTTGGTCTGTCTTGTGCTGGCGGGTCCGCTCAACGCAGCCCCCTCGGACTACGTGTTCCTTCCGTCCGTTTCCTACGGCGAACGCGAGTTGGACTTCAAAATGGGTACGGCACGCGACGCCGGCGAGCCTCGCCAGAGCGCAGGATCTCTTGGATTCGGCTACGGCGCTACGCAGCGCTGGTTTACCGAGATTTACAGCAAGTACGAGCGCCTGCAGGGCGAAGGCCTGCGGTTCGACGCCTCGGAGTGGGAGAATAAGTTTCAGCTCACCGAAGCCGGAGAATACCCGGTCGACCTCGGGTTCATCGTGGAACTCGAGCGGCCGCAGGATCGAAGCGAAGGATACGAAATGCGCTTCGGCCCGCTGTTCCAGACGGAATTCGGGCGGCTCCAGCTCAACCTTAACCTGCTGGTCGAGCGCCACTTCCAGGCGGCCGGTCCGGCGGTTAGCGAATTCGGCTACCAATGGCAGGCCAAGTACCGCTGGCAGCCGCGCCTGGAGTACGGCCTCCAGGGATTCGGAGAGGTCGCAAAGTGGAATCACTGGGGGTCCGCAGACACGCAAACCCATCGAGTCGGTCCCGCCGTATTCGGCAAGGTGGCGATGGGTGACCGGCAGGCCATCCGCTACAACGCTGCCTGGCTCTTCGCTGTCTCCGAGGGAGCCCCTGCGCACACCTTCCGGATACAGGTCGAGTACGAGTTCTAAGCTGACCCCTTACCGCATCGACCCATTCCTTTTCGGCGTACCACAAGGTTCGAAGGGATTGCTTCAGGTCAGGCGAATGCGCCCGCGCTCAGTCGAGGCGCACGTACTCGTAATCCAGCGGAAGATTGTTGATCCCCCGGTCCGGCGGCGCGATCCACGACGCCATCTTCCCCGGGACCGCCACGCGCAGCATCAGGCTTGTAACGTACTCCTTGTCGGACGCGCTGGGGATCCACTCCGGGAGGTGCCGCTCGTATTCCTCGCGAGCGAGGAGCCTGCCTTCCGGATCGGTGGGCACATTCGCCCACGCGCCGATGGAGCGCCGAAAGCGGGAGCTTGGGAGTTTCAGTTGACAGTCCTGCCCGGCACGCTTGATCTGGAGATTCCAGCGTTTCAGACCGATCTCGCAATCCCGGATGTACGCTTCGCGCAGCACCTCGTTCATGGTGTTGCGCATCGCGACGGTCTCGTGTTTCAGCCCGCCCTTACCGTCGGGCAGTTCCAGCTCGCAGCTTGCCTCGTCGCAGACGTGGTCCTGGTACTGCGTGGTTTCGTCGGGACGGCCCTTGATGCCGTTGGCGAAGGTGCTTGCGGCGTTCGAGGAAACTTCCGATCCGAACAGATCGAGCGAAGAGCTGAACCAGAAGTTGAGGTAGCGCTGGAGCAGCGGCAGATCCACCACGCCCCGGCGGCGAATGGCCTGCGGGTCGTCCGTGCCGGTTTCCTTCATCACCTCGAGCGTTCGCCTGATTACGCGTCCGATACCGGTTTCTCCCACGAACATGTGGTGCGCTTCCTCGGTGAGCATGAACCGGCAGGTGCGCGCGAGCGGATCGAAAGCGGATTCCGCGAGGCTCTTCAGCTGAAATTTCCCATCCCGATCGGTGAAATAGGTGAAGCAGAAGAACGACAGCCAGTCCTGGATCGGTTCGTTGAAGGTCCCCAGGATCCTCGGCTTGTCCGGGTCGCCGGAATGCCGGGCGAGCAGCTCCTCGGCTTCCTCGCGTCCATCGCGGCCGAAGTGCGCGTGCAGCAGATAAACCATCGCCCAGAGGTGACGCCCTTCCTCGACGTTGACCTGAAACAGGTTGCGCAGGTCGTACAGGGAAGGACAGGTGTGTCCGAGCAGGTGCTGCTGTTCGACCGAGGCCGGTTCCGTGTCACCCTGGGTTACGATCAGTCGCCGGAACTGGGAACGGAATTCGCCCGGCACCTGCTGCCAGGCCGGTTGCCCCAGGGAGTCGCCGAAACCGATGCGCCGGTCCGCGATGGGATCGGCGAGAAAGATCCCCCACCGGTAGTCGGGCATCCTGACCGCGCCGTACTGGGCCCACCCCTGCGCATCCACCCCGACGGCAGTGCGCAGATACACGTCCACCGAGGAAAAATCGCTGGGACCCATTTTGCGCCACCAGTCGAGAAAGCGCGGCTGCCAGTGCTCCAGAGCGCGCTGCAGCGTGCGGTCACCGGAGAGATTGACGTTGTTGGGAATTTTTTCCGAATAGTCGATGCCGCTCATGTTTGGCTCCTGCTGCAGGATTCAGACCCGCTCCCAGTCGAATTTCGGCTTGGTTCCGCTGCCGTAGCGCTTGAGGGCGCCGTGCTCGCCCACGGCATTCGGGCGGTTGAATATCCAGTTCTGCCAGGCCGAGAGCCTGCCGAAGATGCGCGTTTCCATCGACTCCTTGCCGCTGAAGCGCAGGTTCGCTTCCATGCCGGTCAACGCATCCGGGGATAGGCTGGTGCGTTCCTCGAGGGCGATGCGCACCTCCTCCTCCCAGTCGAGGTCGTCCGGCGTGAACGTGACGAGTCCCAGTTCGGCCGCGGGCCTGGCACCGATCTTTTCCCCGATTCGCGCGCGCGCCGTCGCCACGGGTTTGTCCTCGCCGCAGTAGCGCGCGGCGATTCGCGTCTCCCGGCTCGCCATCGGGTAGGTGCCGAAGTTGAGCGGCGACAGTAGCAGCACCGGAGCGCCGGGTTCTTCGTCCGAAGGCTGCAGCATGTAGCTCCGATCGGCGGCCAATGCGAGTTCGAACAAGGTGCCGGCGAAGCAGGATCCGCGATCGATGATGGCGAACATCGTGCGCGAGGAAACATCCAGCCGGGCGAGCGTGCGCCGCAGAAGGCCGACGGTCTCGCGTACCAGCCAGTGGTCACTGTGCGTCTCGATGCTTGCGTCCACGGCAAGCATCAAGTCCGGGTCGCCACGCGTCTTCAGGATCCAGGTGCCGACATCGAGTTCGTTGGTCCGCAACATCAGGATGGCATCGTCGAGCTCTCGACCCATGGCGAGCGGCCACCAGCCGGCTCCCGCCGATTCGATGGCCGCGGTACTGCCGGGCGGGGCGTGTCTGGGTGCAAACACGGTGAGCGTTGCGGTGCGCGCATTGCGATCGATGACGACGTCGACGTTCTCGTAGTGGTACCCCGTCGCATCCACGGTACGCCGGATCGTCGCCAGGGTGACGCCTTTGCCGCCGGGGCGGTGACTTTCGGCGGCGAGCGCATCGCAGCGCTGCCTGACCGCTTCCTTGAAAGCCTGTGGTTTGGCGATGTGGTCCACCAGGTTCCACTGCCTGGCGCGGTCGGCGCGCACGCCCTCGGAGGTCGTGCAGAACACGTCGGCGAGATCGCGTCGCACGTGGCGCTTGTCGGTGAGCCGCGTGAGGCCGCCGGTCCCCGGGAGGACGCCGAGCAGGGGCAGTTCGGGCAGGCTCACGGTCGAGGAGCGGTCGTCGACCATGAGGATTTCGTCGCAGGCAAGCGCCAGTTCGTAGCCGCCGCCGGCGACGGTGCCGTTGACTGCGGCGAGGAACTTGAGGCCTTCGTGCCTGCTGGAGTCCTCCATGCCGTTGCGGGTTTCGTTGGTGAATTTGCAGAAATTCACCTTCCAGGAATGACCCGAGAGTCCCAGCATGTAGATGTTCGCGCCGGAGCAGAACAGGCGTTCACGCGCGCTGGTGATCACCGCGCACTTCACTTCGGGGTGTTCGAAGCGGATGCGGTTGAGCGCGTCGTGGAGCTCGATGTCGACTCCCAGGTCATAAGAGTTTAGCTTCAGCTTGTAGCCCGGCCGCAGGCCCTTGTCCTCGTTGACGTTCATTTCCAGCGTCGCGACCGGCCCCTCGAAGGACAGGCGCCAGTGGGCGTAGCGATCCGGGTGAGTGTCGTAGATCACGGGGGCGGGGGGTGGACCGGGTTCCGGAACGGCGTTCATGCGCTTCTCCTGTTTCGAGGCGACCGCTTTGCCCGATGCGCCAAGACCTGCGTTGACCGATTTTCCGGCGGCATCCAGAGTGAGGTCTGTCGCATAATAGCGGGGAATGCAAGCCATCCGCTTGACGATCCTGGCAGGCACCATGACCGGCACCGCACATCTGGTGGCGCAGGAGGTCGAACTCACCCTCGACGGGCCCGACGTCCAGGTCAGCACCAGGGTCATGGACGGGCTCGACGCGGAGGTGTTCGCCGGCGGCGGCTTGTTCCTGATCTGCAGTTCCACCTACGGGCAGGGCGATGTCCCCGACAACGCGCGCAAGCTGTACGAATCGCTGCAGGCCCTGCGGCCCGATCTTTCCGGGGTCAGCTACGGTGTCATTGCGCTCGGTGATCGCACCTATGCGGAAACCTTCTGCAACGGCGGCCGGCGCTTCGACACGCTCCTTTCAGAACTCGGCGCGAAACGCATTGGAGAGATCATGCTGCACGACGCGAGTGCGGGCACGATGCCCGAAGAGATAGCGGTAGCGTGGTCGAAAAACTGGATTACGCTCTGCCGCGAACAGGCACGACAGGCGGCGTAAGCAAGGTCCCGCCGCACCATGTTTCCCATCAATACCGGCAGGCCCCCGACGATCGCGCCGAATGGCATGGTCGCCTCGCCTCATTCACTCGCTTCCGCGGCGGGCGCCGAGGTCTTGCGCGCCGGGGGATCGGCCGTGGACGCTGCTATTGCGACGAGCGCCGTGCTCGCGGTGCTGTACCCGCATATGACCAGCGTGGGCGGCGACGCGTTCTGCCTCATCTACGACGCGGATACCGGCCGCGTGCGCTACCTCAACGGCGGGGGCCGTGCCGCGCGCGCCGCGAGCATCGACTGGTTCCGTTCGCGCGGCATGCAGGAAATTCCGCTGCGCGGTTTCCTTCCGGCGACATTGACCGTCCCGGGCGCGGTCGCGAGCTGGTGCGCGGCGCACCAGGAATACGGCCGTCTGCCGCTCGAGCGCGATCTCGCCGATGCGATCGGATACGCGCGCGAGGGATTTCCCGTGACCGGGCGGCTTGCGGGCTGGATCGAACTGTGTGCGGGCGACAATGCGCTGAATGCGCAGGCTCTTGCACTGTTTACTCCCAACGGCGCCGCGCCGCGTGCCGGCGACAAGCTCGTCAATCGCGGACTTGCCCTCGTGCTGGAGAGGATCGCCGCCGCCGGGCACGAAGGGTTCTACGGCGGGGAAACGGCGCGCTCGCTCGCGAGCTTTTCGCGGGCTGAAGGCGGCTTTTTCGACGAGGCGGACTTTCGGGCGCAACGCTCGAGCTGGGGCGATCCGCTGCGGGGGACTTATCGCGGCGTCGAAATCTGCGAGACGCCGCCGCCGACTCAAGGCTTTACGGTGCTCGAAATGCTCAACCTCATCGAGCCACATGGGATCGGCGAGATGGATCCGCTCGGCCCCGAGCTCGCGCACCTGCTGGTGCAGGCCAAGCAGATCGCCTACCACGATCGCGACCGGCTGCTTGCCGATCCGGAATTCCGGCCGGTGCCCGTCGAGCGGCTGATCTCGAAACCCTATGCCGCCGAGCGCCGCGGCCTGATCCGCACCGACCGCGCGCTGCCCTGGGACCTCGTTCCCTCCTACGGCACGCTTGCGGGCGATACGGTGTTCGTCTGCGCGGTGGACCGGCAGGGCAATGTGGCCGCATTGATCCAAAGCCTCTATTTCACGTTCGGTTCGGGCGTGGTCGCCGGCGATACGGGGATCGTGCTGCAGAACCGCTCCGCCTATTTCTCGCTGGATCCCGCGCACCCGAACCGCCTGGAGGCCGGCAAGCGTCCGATGCACACGCTCATCGCGTCGATCGCGCTCCGAGACGGAAAGCCCTGGCAGGTGCTCGGCTGCATGGGCGCCGACGGTCAGCCGCAGATTCACCTGCAGAGCTACGTGCACCTGATCGACTTCGGCTTCGACCTCCAGGAGACGCTCGAGATGCCTCGCTGGCTGTCCGGACGCTTCGCCATCGGCGAGCCTCGCGACCTCCTCAACGTGGAAGGGCGCTTCCCTGAGGCCACGCTGCGCGAGCTCGAGCGGCGCGGGCACGCCGTGAATCGCTGGCCCGACTGGTGCGAGCTCGCCGGGCATGCGCACGGAATCACGATCGATCCCGTCTCCGGGATGCGGATCGGCGGCGCCGACCCGCGCAGCGACGGAGCCGCGATCGGTTACTGAACGGGCGCGCGCTGCGCCTCTAGTTCACTCCCTGCACTTCGCGCCAAAGCTCGCTGAAGCGCCGGGCAAACTGCGTACCCAGCGCGTCGTCCTCGTGCATGAAGTACACAAAGGCGCGGGTCAGCGGCTGCGCCGCGATCAATTCGGCCCAGGCGCGCAGTTCGGCGTCCTCGTAATGCGCGCGCCGCAGCCGCAGGTATCCCCAATCCGAGGTGGAGACAAAGGGCGTATCGCCCGTTTCAGTGTCGGTAACACAAAGCGCCGCTGCGCGCGACTTGAGACACTCGTAGACCTCGTCGTCCTGCCATGAGGCATGGCGAAATTCGAAGGCGATGCGCGGGCCGGCCGGCAGGGCCGCGAGAAAATCGCTCAAGCGTGGAAGATCCTTTTTCAGGAACGGCGGCAGCTGGAACAGCAGCATTCCAAGCTTGTCCCCCAGCGTCGATGCACGCCGCAGGAACTCGACCGCATCTTCGGTTGCATCGCGCAGCCGCTTCTCGTGGGTGATCCGTCGTGGCGCCTTGAGCGTGAATTTGAAATGAGCGGGTACCTCAGTTGCCCAGCGCGCGAGCATCGCCTCCGCCGGCATCCGGTAGAAGGTGTTGTTGATCTCCACCGTCCCAAGATGCTCCGAGTAGAACCGCAGCATGGCGTCGGCGGGGAGCTTGTCGGGGTAGAACTTGCCCAGCCATTCTTTGAATGAATAGCCGCTGGTTCCTGCCAACACCTGCATCGTCTTTGCTCCTAGAATTCGGCGGTCGCCCATCAGGAAGGTCGTCTTGGCCACCCGCTCCTCCGCAGGCCCCCGCACTCGCGTCCCCCGCCAGGCGGCCGGCACGCAAGCCGCGGCGACGCT
>JBGPTG010000079.1:0-11704 GCA_041490545.1 Gammaproteobacteria bacterium | reverse complement strand
GACAGTCTAAGGGTTCCCTCGCCATGAAGAAAGTCCTGATCATCGAAGACGAAACCAGCATCCGCAACAACATCATGCTGATGCTGAAGGCTGAGGGGTATGCGGCATCCGGAGGGGGAAACGGGCGCATCGGCCTGGAAATGGCGCAGCGCGATCCGCCCGATCTGGTGCTGTGCGACGTGATGATGCCGGAGATGGATGGATTTGCCGTGCTCGAGGCGCTGCGCGCCGACCCGCGCCTCTCCGCGGTTCCGTTCATCTTCCTGACGGCGCTCGACGACCGCCCGAGCATGCGTCGCGGGATGAACCTCGGGGCGGATGACTATCTTCCGAAGCCTTTCACGCGCAACGAGTTGATGGAAGCGGTCAACAGCCGCCTGAAGAAATACGAGAACCTGACCCAGACCCTTGCGGCCATGGTTCCCAAGCAGGACCAGTTGACGCAGAAGTTCAGGGACAAGATCTCTGGCGCAGACAGCGCGGCGTCGCTGCTCAGCCCCGACGCCCGCGACCTGACCGGCAAGATCGCCGTGGCGACGGTGCTGTTCTCCGATATCCGGAACTTCACGACCTACTCCGAGCGGCTCACCAGCATCGAGATTGCTGGACTGCTGAACGCCTATCTGGAAACCGCTTGCGCCCCCATCATTCGCAACGGGGGCATAGTCATGAAATTCCTCGGCGACGGGATCATGGCGCTGTTCGAGCCGCACCCGGACGAGCACGGCGAAACTCACGCGCGGCGCGCGATTCGTGCAGGCCTTGCGATGCAACTGGCCGCTCTCGAATTCCGCAAATGGGTTGGCAGCCGGCACGCTGCGCACAGCCTTCCGGAATTCGCCATCGGCGTGGGCATGCACACCGGGGAGGTGCTGATGTACCACGTCGGCGCACCCGGCGGGGGCGAACTCACCGTGATCGGCGACAGCGTGAACATCGCGTCCCGGCTTGAAGGCCAGACCAAGGAGCTCGGCTGGGCCGTGGTTGCAAGCGACTCCACCGTGACCGCCGCCGGAACGGGTGTGGTGCTCGGCTCGCGCAAGACGCTGCAATTGCGCGGGCGCAGTCTCGCCACGGAGGCGGTCGAGATCATCGGTGTTGCCGGAGGCGATGATGCCGGCGCGCCCGTGCATATTCCGCAGGAAATGCGCGATGCACTGGCCGCGAACGCCGAAATCGCCGCAGGTGCCGCCAAGGCAGCCCTGGGCATGACCCTGCACATGATCACCAGCGAGCTCGGCGACGTGATCGGCGAGAAGCAGCAGACCGTCAAGGGCTACCGGGTGATCTCGAAGATCGGGCAAGGCGGGTCCTCCGTGGTCTACCTTGCCGAGCGCGAGAGCGACAAGCAGCAGGTCGTGCTCAAGATCCTGAACACCGCGCCCGGCAAGAATGAAGCTTTGCTGCAGCGCTTTGTGCAGGAGTTCGACATCATTTCGTCGATCGACCATCCAAACGTGGTGAAGATTTACGACCGGGGATTCAGCGAACATCACGCTTACCTGGTGATGGAATATTTCCCCGGCGGCAGCCTGGTCGAAGTGATCGCCGGCGGGCTCACCGGACGGCAGGCGTTGTCGCTGCTCGCGCAGGCGGCCAGTGCGGTCCGCGAAATCCACAGCCGCGGCATCCTGCACCGCGACATCAAGCCCGCCAATCTGATGGTCCGCGCCGATGGCAACATTGCCCTCACCGACTTTGGCATCGCCAAACGGCTCGGCGACCTCGGGCGCACCCGGCACGGCGAGCTCTTCGGGACGCCCTACTACGTGTCCCCGGAGCAGATCATGGGCAATCCGGCCACGGCCCAATCGGACCTCTACGCGTTGGGGATCATTTTCCACGAGATGCTTGCGGGCAACCGCCCTTTCGAAGCGGATTCGGTCTCCGAGTTGATCGCCCTGCACGTAAAGGCGCCGCGACCGATGCTGCCGGAGAATCTGCAGGAGTACCAGACGCTGCTCGACCGCATGCTCGCGGTGGACCCGCGGAACCGATTCAAGAGCGCCGAGGAACTGATCGAAGGAATCGATGAAGTGTGGACGCGGCAGGCGCTGAAAACCCTGCAAACACGCTGAGCGGGGACTAGCGCAGTCCCAGCACGTCCTGCATGTCGAAAAGCCCGCGGTCCTTGCCCTCGAGGAACCGCGCGGCGCGCAGCGCACCCGAGGCGTAGGTAGTGCGGCTGGACGAGCGCACGCTGATTTCGACGCGCTCGCCCTCGCCCGCAAAGATAACCGTGTGCTCACCTACGATGTCCCCGCCGCGAATCGCGTGGAATCCGATGGCCTTGGCATCGCGCTCCCCGGTTTCGCCTTTGCGCCCGTGCACGGCGTTCGACGCGAGGTCCCGCCCCAGAGCCCGCGCCACCACCTCCCCGAACATGAGCGCAGTGCCCGACGGCGCATCGACCTTGTGCCTGTGGTGCGCTTCCACAATTTCGACGTCGTAGCCGTCCCCTAGCGCCCCCGCCGCCGTTTCGGCAAGGCGCAGGGCCACGTTGACTCCCATCGCCATGTTCGGCGCAAGCACTATCGCGATCCTTTCGGCGGCCACGGCGATGCGCTGCGTCTGCTCAGGCGAAAAACCGGTGGTCCCGATGACCATCCGCACGCGTTTCTTCAAACAGGCATCCAGATGAACGAGCGTCCCTTCCGGGCGCGTAAAGTCAATCAGACAGTCCGCCTCCGCAATCGCCGTGTCGGGATCGGAAACGACTCTCACCCCGCAGGGGCGCCCGAGCACCTGCCCCGCGTCCTGTCCCAGGACCGGGCTGCCGACGACTTCGAGCGCCCCTGCGAGCCGGATCTGCGACGAGCCAAGAACCGATTCGATCAGGGTGCGACCCATGCGACCGCCCGCTCCTGCGATGGCAACTTTCATTGCCCAGGCTCCGTGGGGGACGCCGCGGCACCCGCTGCGGCGACTACGTCTCCTTCGACATGCTTCAATTTTCCGTCCTCGAAGAACACCGCGATGCGCCGGTACTCGACCTCGCGGCTGTTGGCACGCTGGCGCATGAAAACATAGTCCCAGCGGTCCCCGTGGAATATGTCGCTCACCATCGGTGTTCCCAGTACGAAGCGGACCTGGTCGCGGGTCAGGCCCGGTTTCAGCTGGGCGAGCATCTCCTGGGTCACATAGTTACCCTGCTGGACCTCGATCCGATAGGGAGTGAGGCCCGGCAGAGTACCGCACGCCGCGACAAGCAACGCGAACACCAGGATGAGCACGCGGGACACGAACGGCTGCATTTGCTCAGGATGAAACGTTATATGATAGCGGAATCGGGTGCTTTCCCCTTCGGAGCGTCCCTGCGTGCCCACCAGCGTCCACGACCTGAAGACCATAGGCTTGAAGGCTACGGGTCCGCGACTGCGCATCCTCAAACTGTTCGAGCACAGCAAGGTGCGGCATCTCTCCGCCGAGGACGTCTATCGAGTGCTCATGAACGAGGGACTGGATATCGGCCTCGCCACCGTGTACCGCGTTCTCACCCAGTTCGAGCAGGCGGGGATCCTGCAGCGCCATCACTTCGAATCCGGCAAAGCGGTATTCGAGCTCAACGAAGGCACCCACCACGACCATCTCGTGTGCATGCAGTGCGGGAGAGTCGAGGAGTTCTACGACGCCGAAATCGAGAAGCGCCAGACGCGGGTCGCCAAAGACCGCGGCTTTGCGATCCGCGAACACTCGCTGCATCTGTATGCAGATTGCACCAAGCCGAACTGCTCCCACAAGCCCGCCCGCAAGAGCTAGTACTGGCCTGGTTCGTGCCTATAATGCGCCCTGAGTCCCGTGAGTTGCGGGCTCAAGCTGCGCCCCAACCGAGAAGAGAGAGGAATCATGGGTCTGAGACTGAAATTCAATCTGGTGCTGTTCGTCGTATTCCTGGCCGGACTCGGTGTATCCGGCTACATATCCTACAAGCTGTTGCACAACACCGCGCGCGAAGATGTGTTGGGCAACGCCGGCGTGATGATGGAGGCGGCTTTGTCGATGCGCGCTTACACGGTAGGCCAGGTGCGCGACAAGCTCGCCCAGAAGGAAGACGAGTTCCTGCCGCAGAGCGTGCCGGCCTTCGCCGCCACCGAGATCATGAACCAGCTGCGCAAGAAATATCCCGGATACGCCTACAAGGAAGCCGCCCTCAACCCCACCAACCCGCGCGACCGCGCCGTTGAATGGGAAGCCGACATCGTCAACGAATTTCGCGGCAGCCCGACTCGATCCGAGATATCCGGAACACGCTCCACGCCCACCGGCACGTCGCTTTACCTGGCGCGGCCCTTCCAGATCAAGGATCCCGCCTGCCTCGGGTGCCACAACACCCCCGAATTCGCGCCGGCGTCGATGGTCAAGCTCTACGGTCCCAACAACGGCTTCGGCTGGAAGCTGAACGAGGTCATCGGCGCCCAGATAGTGTCGGTGCCGATGTCGATCCCGATCGAAAACGCCGACCGCGCCTTCTACACTTTCATCGGCTCGCTCGCCGGCGTGTTCGTGGTGCTGTTCATCATCCTGAACCTGATGCTGTCCTTCCTGATCGTGCGGCCGATTACGCAGATGTCCGACGCCGCCGACCGGATCAGCACGGGCGATCTGGATATCCCGGAACTCGCGGACTCTGGACGCGACGAGGTGTCAGTCCTCGCCAAATCGTTCAATCGCATGCGCCGCAGTCTGGAAAAAGCGATCAGCCTGATCGACCAGAAGTAACCGGTCTCGATGGCCGAAACCTCCCTGCCGCGCGGCTATGCGCTGCACGAATATCGTATCGAGAAAACGCTCGGCATTGGCGGTTTCGGCCTGACCTATCTCGCCACCGACTCCAACCTCAACCTCAAGGTCGCGATCAAGGAGTACCTGCCCGGGGACCTCGCGCTGCGTCGCGAGGACCAGTCGGTGCAGCCGAAGGCGGAGGCGTCGGTCGATTCGTTCAAGTGGGGCCTGTCGAGGTTCCTCGACGAGTCGCGCACGCTTGCCTCGTTCCGCCACCCGAACATCGTGCGCGTGCTGCGGTTCTTCGAGGCGAACCGCACCGCCTACATGGTGATGGAGTTCGTGGCTGGAGAATCGCTGGGCGAGTGGATCCGCAGCCGCCGGCCGCTCCAGCAAAGTGCGGTGCTGGCCATCGCGAATCCGCTGCTCGACGGACTGGAAGTGATTCATCGGGCCGGTTACCTGCACCGCGACATCAAGCCGGGAAATGTGTTCGTGCGCGAGGACGGGTCGCCGGTATTGATCGATTTCGGCTCGGCGCGCATGGCTTCGCCGGGGAGCGAACTCACCGCGATCGTCACGCCCGGATACGCGCCGATCGAGCAATACCATTCTCATGGCAAGCAGGGTCCCTGGAGCGACCTGTACGCTTTCGGCGGGGTGCTCTACTGGATGCTCACCGGCGTCAAGCCGATAGAAGCCGCCGCCCGAGTGCGCGAGGAGATCCAGCAGCCGGCGGTGAAAGCCGCCGACGGCAACCTCTACAGCACGGATCTGCTCGCGGCCGTGGATTGGGCGCTCGCGCCGCACGAGGACAAGCGTCCGCAGTCGGTCCGGGAATTTCGCGCAGCCTTGACCGGCAGCACCGTGCCCGACGAGCAGGTGACCGTCAAAGTCCGGGATTCCGGGCCAGCGTCGCAACCGACCAGCGTTCCGACCGACGTGGTCCTCGACCGCGATACGCTCAAGAGAATCGAATCAGAGCTCGCAAAGTACATTGGACCCATCGCCTCCGTGGTCGTCCGGAGTGCCGCCAGGAAGGCGTACAGCACCGCAAATCTCGCGGAAATCGTATCCTCCGACATCTCCGAAGCCAAGGATCGCGCTGCGTTCGTCAGAAAATTCTCGGGCGGCGACAGGTCGACGCCGACAGGCGATCCCACCCGCACCGCCACCCGGCTGCAGTCGTCCACGCAGACCATCTCCAACATCGATCCGCAGACCCTCGCCAGAGCCGAGACGGCGCTGGCAAGACACATCGGCGCCGTGGCCAAGATTGTCGTCCGACGGGCTGCGGCCAAGGCGCGCGATCCGGCAGAGCTCTATCTCCTCATTGCGGACGAGATCGAGGACAAGGACGAAAGAAAGAGCTTCATCCGCAAGGCAATGTCGGTAGCGGACAAGGATTGAGCGGCTGCGCGTTCAGAATCCGTAGTGCAGCCGTGCCGAAACGACGCTGACCGGACCGCGATCGGCGTTGTAGCCCGGATTAAAAATCCGCTGGAAGTCAGCCGAGATCCAGACGTCCTTCGCCACGTTGCAGCTGTAGTAAATCTCCGCGATGCTCTCGGGCCGATAGTTCAGCGCTCCATCGCCGAGGAAGAAACCCAGGCCGCCAGCCGCCAGATAATCCTTGTGTGCCGATGAGAGTCCGTTTCTGGCGAACGCTGCACCGATGCTGTCGGCGGAGCGATTCCATAACGACCCCTTCACCGACACTCCTGCAGATATCGATCGGTCTATCTCGGTAAACGCGAACGTCTCGGCTTCACCATTGTTCCAGCTGGCCCTGGAGAATACACCGACCGCCCCGGACAGATTCTGCTCGAGATTGATGCCGAAGCCGTGCTTGACGCGCTGCTTGCGCGTCGACCCGAGGTCGGGCGATCCGCCGCTTGCACCGGCATCCGCGACAGCTTCTCGATAGCCTCCCATGTCCGCCTGATTGCGATACGCCAGCAGGCGCAATTTTCCTTCCCGGCCGAGTATCGCGTAGGCGCGTTCCAGCTCGACCTGATCACCGAAACTGTCGAAGAGCCTCGGATTGAGCGCCAGGCCGTTCGAGCGCTTCGGCATCATGAAGCGCCCGGCGCGCAGCGCCCAATCGTCGTGGAAGTATTCGAGCGCCAGGCCCCAGGAGTACCCGCGCGCGTCAGCCGCGTAGTCGTATGCGCCGTGCGTCATCAGCGACCAGTTGAGGAACTGCGCCCGGGGATCATGGCTGAACGCATTGTCGTCGAAGACATCGAGCACAGACAGGTTGCCGGCCGTGAGAACCAGCCGGCGGCGGTCGACGCTGCCGGCCAGCTGATGGGCGTCCGACTCCAGGTTCTCGCGCGCTCCACCCAAGCCCCATGTCTGCCTCGCGAACAGCCGGGCGCGATACAGCGTCAGCGTCGGACCGCTGGTGCGCGCGATCTCGCCGTTGGTGAACCCGCCCAGCCCGCTCAGGCGCGAAAGCGGGACACCCTGCGACACCTCCGGGTCAAAATAGACCTCACCGCCACTCCACGGGCGAGCGCCTAGCGCCGCAGTCGCGGTAAACGAGTAGCTCCTCTCGCGTTCCGCGGAAAGACTGTTCGGACCCGAGTATGCGGCGCCAAACGGGAATTTTCTCTGCCAGACGTAGGTTGCCTGGAACTTCGCTGCGGCCGATTCCTCTGCGACCTCCTGCGCTTGACTCGTGCAGGCGAGCGCGAGCAGGCTCGCCGCGAAAAAAGACCGCCGAATCGAGTCGCCGCGCACTCGCAAATGCTAGCAGGTCGCGCCTCCCAGGCGGACAACGAGGGGCTTTGACAGTGTCGCGCCGTGCACTTGTCGTCGCCGCAGGAAACAGCATGTCGCCTTCATGACCGGACAGACTCTGGCGGTGAATGGGGCTCGGCCTGCTCCGAGAGGCCGCTATCCCAGCCCCACGGAGAGTTTCCCGACCCCCCAGACGAGGGCGACCCCGAGAGCGATCAGCGCCACCTGCTGCGCCGTCGCGTCCAGTTCCGGGCGCCGGTGCAAGCCAGGTATGAGATCGGCCACCGCCACATAAATCATGCTCGACGCGGCGAGCGCAAGCACGGAACTGGTCCATTCCTGCGCCCACTGCAGCGCAAAGTACGCGATCACCCCGCCCGCAAGCATGGCAAGGCTCGACAGCAGGTTCAAGGCAAAGGCGGCGGCCTTTGTGTAACCCGAGTGCAGGAGAATCACGAAATCCCCGATCTCCTGCGGCACCTCGTGAGCGACGATCGCCACGGCAGTGACCAGTCCGAGTTCCGTGCTTTCCAGGAACGCGGCCGCGATGAGTATGCCGTCCACAAAATTGTGGAAGCTGTCTCCCACGATGATCATCATGCCGCTGCGGCCGCGATCGTCCGGGTCGACGTGATGATCGTGGGCCTCGCAATCCTCGACGTGGCAGTGGCGCCAGAGCACCAGCTTCTCCAGCACAAAAAAGCCGAGGATTCCGCCCAGCACGGTGGCAAACAGGGTCTGCAGGTTGCCGGCGCTCCCGATGGCGTGCGGGAGAATCTCGAGGAACGCGGCGCCGAGCAGTGCACCTATGGCAAAGCTCACCAGCGCCGGCACCCAGCTTGCCGGCGCCGAAAGCGCGACCAGCGCGGCAAGCGCGATGCTGATGACTCCACCCGCCACCGCGGCAGCTGAAATCCACGCCAGTGTGGTCATCGCTCCTTGTCCTCCAGCCAGATGAGGCTCGCCATTCTGCCCGTGATCCCGTCGCGACGAAAAGAAAAAAACCGTCCCTCACTCGCGGTGCAGAATCCACCGCCGTAGACTTGCCCGACACCGGTCTCGGCGAGCTGCCTGCGGGCGATCTGGTAGAGGTCGGCGAGGAATTTTCCATTCGCCCTCGGGGCAAACGCCGCGGACGTTTTCGCGTCCTTTTCGACGAATGTTTGCCTGAGCTCTTCCCCGACTTCGTAGGCATGCGGCCCGATTCCCGGCCCCAGATAGGCCAAGACCTCCTGCGGGGGTACGCCCATCTTGCGAACCGCGGCTTGAAGAATTCCGGCGGCAAGCCCGCGCCAGCCGGCATGGACCACCCCCGCAACGCTGCCCGCCCGATCGCAGACCAGCACCGGCAGGCAATCGGCCGTAAGGACGGCGCACACCGTTCGCGGCGCACGGATGATGGCAGCGTCGGCTTCGCTTCCCGAAGCGGCCACCCCGGCGTCAAGCACAGTGGCACCGTGCATCTGCTTGAGCCAGACAGGCTCCGCCGGCAGGAAGCCCCTGACGACGGCGCGATTGCGCGCCACGCATCCTGCGTCGTCGCCAACCGTCAGGCCCAGATTGAGAGTCGCGTAAAGCCCGCGGCTCACCCCGCCGAAGCGCGTGGTGATGATCGCCCGCACCCGCGGGCTCGCCGGCCACTCGGGTACGATCCAGCGAGCGTCCGGATCATTGCTCACCTCGGGGTTTCCAGGCCTTCCAGGAGTGCCACAATGTCCTGAGGTGGAGGCGCGCTGAAGCACTTGCGCGCGCCGGAAACCGGGTGCATGAATTCCAGGCGCGCCGCATGCAGAGCCTGTCGCCGAATCGATGCAACCCGCGACCCGCCCCCGCGCGATCCGCCGTAAACGGGATCGCCAAGCAAGGGATGTCCGAGGGACTGCATGTGCACACGGATCTGGTGCGTCCGGCCGGTGGCAAGGCTGCACTCGAGCAGTGTTGCGCCGGCGAACCTCCGGATTACCTTGTAGCGCGTCAGCGCCGGCCGCCCGCTGCGCACCACCGCCATTCGTGTGCGACTGCGGGGGTCGCGTCCAACCGGCGCTTCAACCTCGCCAACATCGGTGACCAATCCGTGAACGACCGCCAGATAGTCGCGCTTCACCGTGCGTGCCTGCAACTGCCTGACCAGATCGGTCTGCGCCTGCAGGGTCTTGGCGACCATCAGCAGCCCGCTGGTATCCTTGTCGAGCCGGTGCACGATTCCCGCCCGCGGCAGCTCCGCGAGGGTCGCGCAATGGTGCAGGAGCGCATTCAACAGAGTTCCCTGCCAGTTTCCGTTTCCCGGATGCACGACCAGGCCCGCGGGCTTGTTGATGACGAGAACGTCCTCGTCCTCGTACACGACATCGAGCGCGATATTTTCCGCACGGTGCACCGTATCCGCGCTGCCGGGTCGCGGGCTGATCTCCACCAGCTCCCCGCCCCAGATCTTCTGCTTCGGTTTCGCCGCACCGGAATTCAGGTGGACCCATCCTTCGTGCAACCATTTCTGCAAGCGGCTGCGAGAGTGCTCCGGAAACATCTGCGCGAGCGCGCGATCCAGTCGCGCCCCGGCCAAAGAGTCGGGAACGCGTCGGGCGACGGTGGCGGGCGTATAATCGCGTGCCTCGTCGGCGAGATTCACCATGTTCACCATGAAACGTAGTGTAGCTTTATTCGTTCTGCTGCTGTCCGCCTGCTCGTTCCTGGACAAGAACGATCCCCAGTCGGGGTGGTCGGCCGAGCGACTCTATCGCGAAGCGAAGGAAGCGCTGGACGCCGGACAATATGATCTCGCGATCAAGCACTACGAAACCCTGGAGGCGCGCTATCCCTACGGCCGCTACGCGCAACAAGCGCAGCTCGAAATCGCCTACGCGTACTACCGGCAGAACGAACAGGCGTCCGCGGTGGCCGCCGCCGATCGTTTCGTCAAGCTGCATCCCAATACTGCGAACGTCGACTACGCGTACTACCTGAAGGGGCTGGCGTACTTCAACGAGGATCTCGGCCTGTTCGGCAAGGTATCAGGCCAGGATCGGACGGAACGCGATCCGAAATCGGCGCGGGACGCTTTCGACGCCTTCAAGGATCTGGCGCAACGCTTCCCGGAAAGCAAATACACACCAGACGCGATCGCGCGAATGAAATACCTCATCAATGCGCTGGCGTCTCATGAGATACACGTCGCCCGCTATTACATGAGACGGGGCGCATACGTCGCTGCGGCAAATCGCGCGCAGTTCGCCTTGAAGAACTACCCCCAGGCGCCCGCCCTGGAGGATGCCCTTCTGATCCTGGTGCAGGCTTACGACGCGCTGGGAATGCCGGAGCTGCGAAAAGACGCCGACCGTGTGCTGCGGATGAACTTTCCAGACAACGCCTATGTGAAGAACATGGTCAGCCGCCTGGACCGCTAGAGGGCTCCGGGGCGGCCAACCCGACGCCCAGGCGCGCTGTCGGGGCGTCGGGTTGGGCGATGAAACGCAGCGCATCGTCGAGATCGCGTACCAGCTTCATCGGCGGCAAGCTCGCGAGAATCCTTCGACCGTAAGGTCTCGAGAACAACCGCGGATCGCAAATGGCCAGGACGCCGCGGTCGGCTTCGTCGCGAATCAGCCGGCCGGCCCCCTGCTTCAGGGATATCACGGCTTCCGGCAATTGATATTCGAGGAAGGGGTTGCGCCCTTCGCTCTCGAGCGCTTCCAGCCGCGCCGCCAGTACCGGGTCGTCAGGCGGAGCAAACGGCAGCTTGTCGATGACCACGAGCGACAGCGCCTCTCCGCGCACATCCACACCTTCCCAGAAACTCGCGCTTCCGAGCAGCACCGCATTGCCCAGCTGTCGGAACCGCCGCAGCAGCTCGCTGCGCGAGCCTTCACCCTGGAGCAGCAAAGGCAGATCGAGCTGCAGGGCCCGGAGCCTCTCTCTGAGCAACTCGTGCGCCAGCCGCATGGCGCGCAACGAAGTGAACAGCAGGAATGCACGCCCGCCGCTCGCCCGGATGAGGGGCAGCGTGGCATCGACGACCGCCCGGGTATGGAGGTCGCTGTTGGGTACCGGCAGTTTCCGGGGAACGTAGAGCAGCGCGTGTCGGGCATAATCAAAAGGGCTGTCCCAGCAGGCAGTGCGCGCATCGTCCAGCCCCAGCTCGCTACGGTAGTGGCTGAAATCTCCTCCGACGGCAAGCGTCGCCGAAGTGAAGATCCAGGCGCGAGGACGGCTGTCGATCTGCCTGCGGAATACTTCCGCGATG
>JBGPTG010000078.1:0-11837 GCA_041490545.1 Gammaproteobacteria bacterium | reverse complement strand
ATTCCCGCCAACCTCGCCGGTCTGCCGGCCATGTCGGTCCCCTGCGGGTTCGGAGCGGGTAATCTTCCGGTCGGGCTGCACATCGTCGGCAATTATTTTGCCGAAGCGAAGATGCTCAACGTCGCGCACCAGTACCAGCGCGCGACCGACTGGCACAAGCGCGAGCCCGCAGGGATCGATCCGTGAACTGGGAAGTGGTTATCGGGCTCGAGACGCACGCGCAGCTTTCTACGGCGTCGAAGATGTTCTCGGGAGCATCGACCGCGTTCGGTGCACCGCCCAATATGCAGGCAAGTGCGGTGGACATCGCACTGCCAGGCGTGCTGCCGGTCGCGAACCGTGAAGCGGTTGCCAAGGCGGTGTGCTTCGGCTTGGCAGTAAACGGAGGCCTCTCAGACAACATCAACCGCTGCTCCATTTTTGCGCGGAAGAACTATTTCTATCCTGATCTACCCAAGGGTTATCAGATCAGCCAGTACGAGATGCCGATCGTTAAAGGGGGGGAGATACAAATCACTTCCCCTACTCGCGGTGACATCAAGATACGCCTCACGCGAGCCCACCTTGAGGAAGATGCCGGTAAATCGCTGCACGAAGACTTCCACGACATGACCGGGATCGATCTGAACCGCGCGGGTGTGCCTCTCCTCGAAATCGTCTCGGAGCCGGAGATGCGATCGGCTCAGGAAGCTGTTGTCTATGCTCAGGAGGTTCACAGGTTGGTAGTTGATTACAAGATTTGCGACGGCAACATGCAGGAGGGTTCATTCCGGTGCGACGCCAATGTGTCTGTTCGCCGACCTGGCGGACCGCTCGGCACGCGCTGCGAGATCAAGAACCTCAACTCTTTCCGTTTCATGGAACGCGCGATCGAGTTCGAGGTGAAACGGCAGATCGAGATCCTCGAGGACGGCGGAAGAATCGTCCAGGAGACGCGCCTCTATGACCCCGACAAGGACGAGACGCGGCCGATGCGCACCAAGGAGGAAGCACACGACTATCGCTACTTCCCCGACCCGGATCTGCTACCGCTCATCATTTCGGAGTCTTGGATAGAGCAGATCTGGGCTTCGAGACCTCAGTCTCACAAGGAGCGAGAGGCAAAACTAGCGGTGTATCGGATTCCGCAGTACCAAGTGAGTCAGCACGCCGCAAGCGCTGAATCCACAACGTTCGCTCTGCAGACGTTTATCAATTTGCCAATGCCTGAAGTGCCAACCATTTCGAATTGGATTCTGGGGCCACTCAACGCACTGCTGAAGCAAGAGAACCTCAACATTTCGCTAAGCAAAGTGTCTTCAGAGCAACTTAAGGACCTGTCGAGGGTGGTAGCGGACGGAACGATATCCGCCACCGCTGCAACGACAGTAGTGCTGCCCGCGCTTTGGGAGAAAGAGGGTTCTGTGGACGAGATCATCGAAAAGCGCGGCCTGAAACAGATCAGCGACGCCGGCGCGATCGAAAAAATCGTGGACCAAGTGCTCGCCGCGAATGCGAAGCAGGTCGAGGACTACAAGTCGGGCAAGGAAAAAGCCTTCAACTCGCTCGTCGGCCAGGTAATGAAAGCCACCCGGGGCAAGGCCAACCCCGCTCAGGTCAACGACATCCTAAAGCGCAAGCTCGCCGGCTGAGAATCCCGCCGCCCGGACCGGGCGCGGGAGCTATTTTTTCTGAGCGGCTTTCTGGGTGAGCTGTACGTAACGCCGTTTGTCTTCGTCGTACTTGGCGTTGATGCTGCCGATTTCCTTCTTCTTGGCGTCGAGCAGTTCGGTCTGGTTCTTGATCTCGACCTCGATATTCGAGATGTCCTGCTTGAGCTTGAACGGCATGGGCTTCTTGGCGTAGAACTCCTTCTCGGAGTCGAGTTCCTTCTGGCGCTTTATCGCCTCCGCGATGCGCCGCTCGGTTTCCTTGATCGCGGTTTCCGCCTCCTTGAGGGCGCGCGCCCGCGCGTCGTCGATATCCTTTTCGCTCGAGTAGGTGTTCATGAGCGCGTCGCTCTTGCGCCGGTCCTCTTTCGCCTTTTCCTCATCGCTCAGTTTTTTCTTGCGCTCGGCTTCGCGCGTCGCCTGTTGCTCCGGGGTCAGGGGGATCTCGCGTGGCGTCGTGCGTATCCTCGTGCCGGACTTGTTCAACTCCTGGGTGTCGCGGCCGAGGCATTCCGGCGGAGGGATCTGCGTGTAGTAGGTCTTGCCCTTGGCATCGACGCACTTGTACATGCGCAGTTGCGCAGTTGCCGGCGCCGCAAGCATGCTCAAGCACAGCAACGCCACCGCCTGGTTACGCATGTTGGGCGACCCCGTAGAGTTCCCTGTATTTCCTGATCGCATCCAGATTCTCCCGAAATTCTTCGCTCGCCTGCAACCAGCCCACAAGGTCGTCGAGATTAGCGACCGCCCTGACCGGAATCCCGTGAGCGCGCTCGATTTCCTGCACGGCCGACAACTCCCCGGTGCCGCGCTCCATCCGGTCGAGCGAGATGACGACCCCCGCGGGAACCGCGCCGTGCCTGCGAATCAGGCCGAGCGACTCGCCGACCGCGGTGCCTGCGGTCAACACATCATCCACGATCAACACCCGCCCCGCAAGCGGAGCGCCGACGAGATCGCCGCCTTCACCGTGATCTTTCGCCTCCTTGCGGTTGAAGGCGAAGGGTACGTCGCGCCCTTCGCGGGCGAGCGCCATGGCGGCGCCCGCGGCGAGCACGATGCCCTTGTACGCCGGCCCGAACAGCATGTCGAAATTCAGCCCCGAAGACAGAATCGCTTTTGCGTAGAATTGCGCCAGGCGTTCCAGGGACGCACCGGTGTTGAACAGGCCTGCGTTGAAAAAATAAGGAGTCGTGCGTCCCGACTTGGTGACGAACCGGCCGAATTTGAGCACGCCCTGCGCGACGCAGAAAGCGATGAACTCCTTGCGAAAGTCGGCCTCGCGCGGCATCGCAGCATGTGAGGAAAACGGAGTTCGAATGTTACGCATTATCACGCTCAACCTCAACGGCATCCGCTCCGCGCTTGCCAAGGGCTTTCCGCAGTGGCTTGCGCGCCAGCGCGCGGATGTCGTTTGCATGCAGGAAGTCAAGGCCCAGGAGGCGGATCTCGCCGGACTCGCGCTCGTTCCGAAGGGATTTCACGGCCACTACCATTGCTGCTCTACCAAGAAGGGCTACAGCGGCGTCGCGATCTACTCGAGGATCCGGCCCGATGCCGTGTCCCGCGGTTTCGGCAGCCAGGAATTCGATCCCGAAGGACGGTTCCTGCGCGCGGATTTCGGCCGGGTCTCGGTGGTATCGGCCTATCTGCCCTCGGGATCGAGTTCCGAAGAGCGGCAGCAGGCCAAGTTCCGTTTTCTCGAAGAGTTCGCACCGGTGCTGAAAAAACTCAGGGCGAGCCGGCGCGAACTCGTCTTGTGCGGAGACTGGAACATCGCCCACAGGGAGATCGATCTGAAAAACTGGCGCGGCAACCGCAAGAACTCCGGGTTCCTGCCCGAGGAGCGCGCCTGGCTGAGCGAAGTGTTCGACGGGCTCGGCTGGGTCGACGTGTTCCGCCGCGTCGACCCGCGCCCGGAGCAGTACACCTGGTGGTCGAACCGCGGCCAGGCCTGGGCGAAGAACGTGGGATGGCGCATCGACTACCAGATCGCCACGCCCGGCATCGCGGCCCGCGCGAAGAAAGCCGCGATCTACAAGGACCGGCGTTTTTCGGATCACGCTCCGCTCACTATTGATTACGACTCGAGTCTGTAGCGGCCGGCGCGCCTTTGCGTGAGGTTACAATCGCGCATGTCTTCCGCCTACCGTGAGCTCTTTCGGAGCCGGCATCTCGCGGTCATTCTCGCTCTCGGTTTTTCCTCAGGACTGCCGCTCGCGCTCACCGGTACGACGCTGCAAGCGTGGATAACGGTGGAAGGCGCCGACCTTTCCACCATTGGCTTGTTTACTCTGGTGGGTCTCCCGTATACCTGGAAATTTCTCTGGGCGCCGGTCATGGACCGCTTTGTTCCGCCTTTTCTCGGCAGGCGCCGTGGATGGCTGCTCGTCACCCAAGCGGCGCTCGTTGCAGGTATCGCGGCCATGGCATTTGCTTCGCCGCGAGGCGATCTCACTCTGCTCGCGACGCTGGCGATCTTTGTTGCCTTCGCGTCGGCTTCCCAGGATATCGTCGTGGATGCCTACCGCACGGACATCGTTATCCGGGAACAGCGTGGGATCGCCGGGGCCCTGGGTGTGGTGGGCTACCGGGTGGCAATGCTCGTGTCCGGGGCCTTCGCCCTGCTTCTGGTCGGCGGATCTTTCTGGATTCCCGCGATCGGATGGAGCAATAGTTACCTCGTGATGGCCGCGCTCATGGCGGTGGGAATCGTGGCCGCGTTGTGGGGCGCAGAACCGATAGCAGTGGCTCCCCCTCCACGCACCCTTCGCGAAGCAGTGGTCGAGCCGCTGCGCGAGTTCTTTTCACGACCCGCCGCCACTTGGCTACTCGTGCTGCTCGTGTTCTACAAGCTGGGCGATGCGTTTGCAGGGTCGCTCACCACGGCTTTTCTCTTGCGCGGGGCCGGTTTTTCTCTGGAGGATGTGGCCTACGTGAACAAGGCCGTGGGGTTCGCCGCGACGATCGCAGGCGTGCTTCTCGGGGGCGCATTGATGGTGAGGCTGGGACTGTATCGCGCACTTATCGCCTTCGGCGTTCTGCAGGCGGTGTCCAACCTCGCCTTCATGTGGCTGGCGCTCGCGGGGCGCAGTTACTCCATCATGGTGCTCGCGGTGGGCTTTGAGAATATTTCTGGCGGCATGGGCACGGCGGCTTTCGTTGCACTGCTCATGGCGCTTTGCGATCATCGCTTCACCGCCACGCAGTACGCGCTGCTCTCGGCGCTCGCATCGCTAGGACGCGTCTACGTGGGACCGATAGCGGGCCTGGCGACCGACCCGAAATACCTGGGACTCGACTGGGCCACGTTTTTCTTCCTGACTTTTCTCATCGCTTTGCCGGGGCTGTACCTGGTGTGGAGGTTTCGCAAGGAAATTACATCGGCGGAAACCGTGGTGCCGGTCGCGAATCGCCCGCCCGGCGCCTGAGCGATCTTGGTATTCTCTGGGCTTCAAATCATGGAGGCAACGATGAAAGCAGCTGTCTTGCGCCGCTGGCGCGCAGTTTTTCTGGCGCTGGTGCTCGCGCCTGCGCTGGCGTTCGCGCAGCCGGCCGGCAAGGAGGAATTCCAGCCCGAAGTCGGCCAGTCCGGCAAGGACGTCATCTGGGTGCCGACGCCGGATTTCCTGGTCGAGCGCATGCTGCAGATGGCCCAGGTCGGGCAAAACGACCTGGTGGTGGACTTGGGCTCGGGGGACGGCCGCACCGTGATTGCCGCCGCGAAGAAATTCCGTGCGAACAGCGTCGGCATCGAATACAACCCCGACATGGTGGCGCTCTCCAGGCGTAACGCGGAGAAGGCCGGCGTCACCGCCGACGCCAAATTCATCGAGGCCGACATCTTCGTCAGCGATTTCCACAAGGCCACGGTGGTGACCATGTATCTCCTGCCCGAGCTCAACCTGCGGCTGCGTCCGAAGCTGCTGGATATGAAGCCGGGCACGCGCCTGGTATCTCACCAGTTCACCATGGGCGACTGGCAGCCCGACGAGGTCTCGAGCTTCGACGGCCGCACCGCCAATTTCTGGGTCGTGCCGGCGAAGGTCGAGGGCGACTGGAAGCTCAGCTACGGGGGCGACAAGGCGAAGGTCGTGCGCACGCTCAACCTGCGGCAAACCTACCAAAAAGTCGAAGGCGGGATCACCGAAGGTTCGGCGCGGCTGGGTCTGCGCGACCTGCGGCTGCGCGGCGATCGCTTCGATTTCAGTTTCATCGACGATCGCGGCGTGCTTTGTGAATTCTCCGGGCGCGTGCTGCGCAACAGCATCGTCGGCTCGATGCGCTCTGCTGGCAAGCCCGCGGGGAGCTTCCGCGCGGAGCGCCCTTCCTAGCTCTCTGGGCGCTTTCGAAAATCCCTCAGAATTTCTCGCGCCGCGTTGTGACCGGGCGCGCCGGTGACGCCGCCGCCGGGATGCGCGCCGGCGCCGCAGAGATAGAGTCCGCGCACTGGCGAGCGGTAGTCGGCGTAGCCCAGCAGCGGCCGCGCCGAGAAGAGCTGATCAAGGGTGAGCGCTCCGTGAAAGATGTCGCCCCCGGGGAGAGCGAAGTCGCGTTCCAGGTCGAGCGGTGAAAGGATGCTTCGCGCGACGATGCTCTTCCTGAAGTTCGGTGCGTAGCGATTGACCGTCTCGACGATGAGGTCTGCCGCCTCTTCCTTCTCTTCGTCCCAGCTGCGGCCGTCGGGCAGCTTGGGATTGAAGTGCTGGCAGAAGAGGCTCGCCACCTGCATCCCGGCCGGGGCGAGCGTGGTGTCGACCGTGCTCGGGATCAGCAGCTCGACGATTGGCTCACGCGACAAGCCGCTGCTTCGCGCATCGAAATAGGCGCGCTCCATGTAAGCGAGCGAAGGCGCGAAGACGATCCCCGCGCCGTGGTGTGATCGAGCCTGCTTGCCCGGCAGACACGTAAAATCCGGGAGCTCGGCGAGCGCCACATTCATACGGAACGACCCCGAGGCGCACCTCCAGCGCTCGATGCGCGCGCGGAAATCGGCGTCGAGCGCTTGCGGCTCGATGAGGCCGAGGTAGAGCAGTTTCGGGTTGACGCCGGCGGCGACGGCGCGCGCTTCGATTTCGCTGCCATCGGCAAGAGCCACGCCGGTGGCGCGCCCGGCCTTCACCCGCACCGCCGAGACTTCGGCTTCGGTGGTGATTTCGACTCCCCGGGCGCGCGCCTCCATCGCCATCGCTTCGCTGATCGCTCCCATGCCGCCCAGGGCGTGTCCCCAGGTTCCACGCTTGCCGTTCACCTCCCCGAACGCATGGTGCAGCAGGACGTAGGCCGAGCCGGGCGAGTAGGGGCTGGCGAAATGCCCGACCTGAGCGTCGAAGCCGAACGCTGCCTTGAGGGGGTCGCTTTCGAACCAGGAGTCGAGCAGCTCGCCCGCGCTGCGGGTCACGAATTCCCACAGATCGCGTTGCGTTGATCGCGGCAGACGCGCAAGTCTTCCACCAAGCAGAATTCCACGCAGCCAGTCGCGCCAGCCGCCGCCCAGGTTCGGCGGCGTCTCCAGAACCAGCTCGCGCAGTGTCTGCGCGATCGCCTCGATGGTGCGGTAGTAGCTGGGTAGGCGCTGCGCGTCGCGCACGGAAAAACGCGCGATCTCTCTCTGCGTGTCGGCGAGGGTCGGGCCGAGACTGAAGGAACGCCCGTCGGGCAGCGGCAGAAAATTGGCGAACGGGCGCTCGACGATGCGCAATCCGTGTTCGGCCAGCCGCAGATCGCGGATGATCTTCGGGTTGAGCAGGCTGACCGTGTACGCGGCGGAGGAATTGCGGAAACCCGGCGCAAATTCCTCGGTGACGGCGGCGCCGCCGACGATGGCGCGGCGCTCGAGCACGCGCACCTTGAGGCCGGCGCCGGCGAGGTAGCAGGCGCAGGTGAGGCCGTTGTGACCGCCGCCGATGATGACGACGTCGCAGGACACCGTACTAGCGCCGCTTCTCGACGCGGTAGACGGCGAGACTGCCGAGGAAATTGGCGAACGTGGTGACCGGCAGGCCGCGGTGCAGCACCACCCGCTCGAGCACGCGGATGGAGTGGCTGTCGCAGAAAGATTCGAAATCGGCGATCGTAAAGAGGTGCACGTTGGGCGTGTTGTACCACTGGTAGGGAAGCTCCGCCGACACCGGCATTCTGCCAAGCGCGATCTGGAGGCGCAGGTCCCAGCGGCCGAAATTCGGGAAGGACACCACCGCCTCGCGGCCCACGCGCAGCATCTCCAGCATGATCTCCTCGGTGTGCAGCACCGCCTGCAGCGTTTGCGACAGGATCACGCAGTCGAACGAACCGGCGTCGAACCCGGCGAGGCCCCGCTCGAGATCGCTCTGGATGACGTTGACCCCGTTCTTCACGCAGGCGAGCACGTTGGCGTCGGCGATCTCGATCCCGTAGCCGCGCGCATTGCGGGTCTGCTGCAGGAAGCGGAGCAGCAGCCCGTCTCCGCAGCCGAGGTCGAGCACACTCGAATCCGGCCGCACCCAGGCGGCGATCGCCTGGAAATCCGAGCGGCTGGAGAGAACGTCCTGCTCCTGTCCGGTCATAGCGCGGTGTGGATGTTGTCGAAATAAGCGCGCACCAGCGCGTGGTAGCGCGGGTCGTCGAGCAGGAACGCGTCGTGCCCGTGGGGCGCGTCGATCTCTGCGTAGCTGACGTCAAGGCGATTGTCGAGCAGCGCCTTGACGATTTCGCGCGAGCGCACCGGGGAGAAGCGCCAGTCGGAGGTGAACGATGCGACCAGGAACCGTGCCCGCGCCGCCGCGAAGGCTTTGGCGAGGTCGTCGCCGTGTGCCGCGGCGGGATCGAAATAGTCGAGAGCGCGCGTGATCAGTAGGTACGTGTTCGCGTCGAAGTACTCCGAGAACTTGTCGCCCTGGTGGCGCAGGTAGGATTCGATCTCGAAATCGACGTCGAAATGAAACCCGATCGTGCCGGTGCGCAGCGCGCGGCCGAATTTCTCCATCATGGCATCGTCGGACAGGTAAGTGATGTGCCCGATCATGCGCGCGAGGCGCAGGCCCCGGCGCGGCACGACGCCGTGCTCGTAGTAGTCGCCGCCGTGGAAATCCTGGTCGGTGGTGATCGCCTGGCGCGCAACTTCGTTGAACGCGATGTTCTGCGCCGAGAGCCTCGGTGCAGCCGCAACCACGATCGAATTGCGGATTCGCCCGGGGTAGCCGATCGTCCACTGCAGGGCCTGCATCGCCCCGAGGCTTCCGCCCATCACCGCGGCAAAGCAGTCGATGCCGAGCCGGTCGGCGAGCCGGGCCTGGGCGTCCACCCAATCCTCGACCGTCACCACCGGAAACGACGAGCCGTACGGCTTGCCGGTCTTGGGATTCACGCTGCCGGGGCCGGTCGAGCCGAAGCAGCCGCCGACGTTGTTGACGCCGATGACGAAGAATTTTTCGGTGTCGACCGGTTTACCCGGACCGATCATGTTGTCCCACCAGCCGACGTTTTCCGGGTCGTCGGCGTAGTAGCCCGCTACGTGATGGGCGGCATTGAGAGCGTGACAGGCGAGCACCGCGTTCGACTTCGCGGCGTTCAGCGTGCCGTAGGTTTCGTAAACGAGGTCGTACGAATCCAGCACCGCGCCGCTCCTGAAACGAAGCGGCTCGGAAAAATGCAGCGTCTGCGGCTTCACCGCGCCCACCGAGCGCGGCTTTGCGTGATCTCTTGGCGCCATAAAATGAAAACCCGTTCAGCCTGCCTGCTAAACGGGTCGCCCTCGCTTTAGCAAAATTTATTTTTCGCCGGGCGGGTAGCCCGGCGGCGCCTGCAAGCTGATCGTCAAATCGGCGCTAGGTACGAAGTTACCCCAGCGGCGCCGGGGCGTCAATTGCGGCCGCGCGGTCTGGCGCCGCCCGCGGACCCTGGAATCAGGCGTTGAGCTTGGCGAGCAGCGCGCGGGCCTTGTCGGGATCGTGGGCGCGCGCGATGCGCGCGGCGAGCGTCCGCACGTCTTCGATACGGGTGCGCAGCACCTGTTGCTTGATCGCGAGCAGTTGCGCCGGATGCATCGAGAACTGGCGCAGGCCGAATCCGAGCAAGAGGCGTGTCATGGCCAGATCGCCGGCCATTTCGCCGCACACTGCCACCGGCGTCTTGGCGCGGTTGGCAACGCGGATAGTCTGCGCGACCAGCTGCAGCACCGCCGGGTGCAGCGGGTCGTACAGATGCGCCACCGCGTCGTCGGTGCGGTCGATCGCCAGCGTGTACTGGATCAAGTCGTTGGTGCCGATCGAAAGGAAGTCGAGCTTGCTGACGAAATAGGAGAGCGACAAGGCGGCCGCCGGCACCTCGATCATGCCGCCGATCTCGATGCGCCGGTCGTAGGGAATCTTCTGGTCGTCCAGGGTCTCCCTCGCGTGACGCACCGCTGCGAGCGCCTGTTCCACCTCGTGGGCGTGGGCCAGCATCGGGATGAGCAGGCGCACCTTGCCGTGGCGCGAGGCGCGCAGGATGGCGCGCAACTGCGTGAGGAACATCTGCGGTTCGGCGAGGCAAAAGCGTATCGCGCGCAGTCCCAGCGCCGGGTTGGGACCCTGGCGGCCGGCGCCGTTGATGCTCTTGTCCGCGCCCAGGTCGAGCGTGCGTATGGTCACCGGCCGCCCGTGCATCGCATCGGCGACCTCGCGGTAGGCCTCGAACTGCTCGTCTTCGGAGGGCAAGTCGTCGCGGTTGAGGAACAGGAACTCGCTACGGAACAGGCCAACGCCCGCCGCGCCCACCTCTCTCACCTTTTCGACGTCTTGCGGCAACTCGATGTTGGCCTGCAGCTCGATCAGCGTTCCGTCCAGGGTCGAGGAGCGCGCGGTGCGCAGGCGCTTCAGCTTCTGCCGTTCGGCTTCTATCCCGCGGCCGCGTTCCCGGTATTCCTCCAGCACCTGCAGGCCCGGGTTGACGATGAGAACGCCTTCGCGTCCGTCGACGATGAGCGGCTCCCCCTCGCGGATCATGTTGCGCGCGTGATGCAGGCCGACGATCGCCGGAATGTTGAGGCTGCGCGCCACGATGGCGGTGTGCGACGTCACCCCGCCCAGGTCGGTCACGAACCCGGCGTACTGGTGCTGCTTGAACAGGATCATGTCCGCCGGAGACAGATCGTGCGCGACCACGATCACGTCCTCCTCGTGCGAAGGCCCGGCGGGCGCGTTCCCGGTGCCGAGCATCGCCTTGAGGACGCGTTCGACCACCTGCACGATGTCCTGTTTGCGCTCGCGCAGGTAGGAATCCTCGATCGCATCGAACTGGGCGGCGAGGTGATCCATCTGCAGCACCAGCGCCCACTCGGCGTTGCAGTGGCGGTTGCGGATGTGATCGCGCGGCACCACCGACAGGCTGGCGTCGTCGAGCAGCATCGCATGCAGGTTGAGGATGGATTTCATTTCCGCCGGGGCACCGGCGGAAACGCCAGCCTGCAATCCGACGAGCTCGTTGCGCACTCTGGCGACGGCTGTGTCGAAGCGCAGCAGCTCGGCGTCGACTTCCTGCGGCTCGATCTCGTAGTGCGCGACCTCCAGCCGCGCGGTGGAGACCAGGTGCGCGTGGCCGATGGCGATGCCGCCCGACACCCCCGCGCCCTGCAGGGTGAAACTCGCGCCCGTCGCCTGGGGGTCTGGAGCCATCACTGCTTTCTCAGAGTCCGTTTCAAATTGCTTGAAACGGACCTAGCTCAGGGGAGTATGAGGGGATGTCTCCCCTCATTTTGTAACCGGTTCTCACTCTTCTTCCCCGAAGCGCTCGGCGATGAGTTTCAGCACCGCCGCCAGCGCCGCGTCCGCGTCGGCTCCCTCGGTTTCTATCTTCACGCGGCTGCCCCTGCCCGCCGCCAGCATCATCACCCCCATGATGCTCTTGGCATTGACGCGCCGGCCGTTGCGCGACAGCCACACCTCGCAGGCGAAGCCGCTCGCCACCTGCGTGAGCTTCGCCGAAGCCCGCGCGTGCAGTCCGAGCTTGTTGACGATGTCAGTTTCCGCCTGCGGCATTGCGCACCTCGTCATGGAGTCGCGCCACGCCTTCGCGCCCGCCGCTCAGCGCCTTCTCGAGGACAGCGGCGAGCGGTTCGTTGCGATAGGTGATGGCGCGGATGAGCATCGGCAGACTCGCCCCGGCGATGCCTTCGACCCTGCCGGGCTGGAGCAGCCGCGTGGCGATGTTGGAAGGCGTGGCGCCGAGCAT
>JBGPTG010000077.1:0-11902 GCA_041490545.1 Gammaproteobacteria bacterium | reverse complement strand
TAGGCATTGCCCAGCCCGCTGACGTTCTGTTCTATCAACGCAAAGCCCGACGCCTGCACCTGCGAAGCCCCACCGGCGAACAAGCCCGCTACGGCGAGCGATACTGCCGTTCTCTTGATCTCGATACGTGCCATTGGATTCCCCTCCTTTGATTTCAACGACGAGTCTATGCGGATAGCTATTCTTCTACACTAGTGACCCGGAAAAGATAGCACAAGGCCGGTTCCCGGCATATGGGGACGTGCCTCGCAGGCTGGTTCCGCTTTCCAAGCGCCGGCGACGGGGCTCAGCGCAAGGTCACCCGGGCAAACTTGCGCTTGCCAACCTGCAGGACCAGCGTTTCACCCCGCTTGGCGGCCAACGCCTTGTCGGTGACCCTTTCCCCGTTCACCCTCACGCCACCCTGATCGATCATGCGCCCGGCCTCCGAAATGCTGGAGACCAGCTGGGTCTCCTTGAGAAGCCTGACGATCGTCATTTCGGCGACGGTGCCCGGCGCGGAGGTTCCGCCTTCGGCCTTTACCTTCACAGTGAATTCCGGGATGTTCTCCGGCGTCTCGCCGTGCCTGAAGCGGGCCTCAAAATCCGCGCGGGCCCGCTCGGCCGCCGGGGAACCGTGAAAGCGCCCGACGATTTCGCCAGCGAACTGCACCTTGATGTCGCGCGGATTGAGGCCTTCGGCGACCTGTTCCTTCCACGTCGAGATCGTCTCCGGCGATTCGAACGAGAGCAGTTCGATGTAGCGCCACATGAGTTCGTCCGAAATCGACATGAGCTTGCCGAAAACCGAATCCGGCGGCTCGCTGATGCCGACGTAGTTGCCGAGCGACTTCGACATCTTGTCGACGCCGTCAGTGCCTTCCAGAAGCGGCATGGTGAGGATGCACTGCTGGGGCAGGCCGTGGTGCTTCTGCAGCTCGCGACCTACCAGGAGGTTGAACTTCTGGTCGGTGCCGCCGAGTTCGACGTCGGATTTCATCGCCACAGAATCGTAGCCCTGCATCAGGGGATAGAGGAATTCGTGGATGGCGATGGGCTGGTGCCCGGCAAAGCGCTTGCCGAAATCGTCGCGCTCGAGCATCCGCGCGACCGTCCAGGTCGCCGCCAAACGGATCATTCCCGCCGCGCCCAGTTCATCGGACCACCTGGAGTTGAACAGGATCTCCGTCTTGTCGGCATCGAGGATCTTGAAAACCTGCTCCTGATAGGTCGCCGCGTTTTGCAGGATTTGCTCGCGCGACAGCGGCGGCCGTGTGGCATTCTTCCCGCTCGGATCGCCGATCATCCCGGTGAAATCCCCGATCAGGAACTGGACGTGGTGACCGAGATCCTGGAACTGGCGAAGCTTGTTGATGACCACGGTGTGGCCGAGGTGCAGGTCGGGGGCGGTGGGGTCCATCCCGAGCTTCACGCGCAGGGGTCGCCTCGTCCTGAGCTTTTCGCGCAACTCCGCCTCGACGATAAGCTCCTCGCACCCGCGCTTTATGATCCTGAGTTGCCGGTCGATATCGTCCATGGAGACGCAGATGGCTGATCCACTTGTTATTTGCTAGACTTTTCGTCTTGAGCCTGCGACAAATCATGCATCACGAGAACTTGCAAATTGTATCGCGCCCCCGGCTATGGCGCCTGCGGTGGTTTGCCGTTGCCGTCGCGGCTCCTTTGTTCGGAGTCGTTGCAGCCTTCGGCACGGTGCAGAATGCGTCGGAACCGGTCCCCGTGCAAACGGTGGTAGAACCGCTGGACCTACCCGCCGTGCTTCTGGGCGACATCCGGCCAGTAGCCTATTTTCGGGAAGAGAGATTTCAGGACCGCAGCACCGTGGAGGCGTTGCTGGGCCACCTCGGGACGCCCAGCAGCGAGACCACGGACCTGCTCCGATCATCACAGGCAGCGCATTCGCTTCGCCTGCTTCAGCCCGGGACCACGGTGGGAGCAAAAATCGGTGAAGACGGAACGCTGCGCTCGCTTTGGTTTTTCGCCGGAAGCGAATCGCTTGTCTCGATCGACCGCTTGGGCGAGGGATTCAGCGCCTCGCGACACCAAGTCGTGCCCTTGCGGGAAATCGAGATGAAATCGGGTGAGGTGGGCACCTCTCTCTTTGCCGCGACCGACGCCGCGGGAGTCCCCGACAACGTGGCCATCCAGCTCGCAGAAATTTTTGCAGGCGACGTGGATTTTCATCGCGATCTGCGGCGCGGCGACCGTTTTGCAATCGTGTTCGAGACGTTTCGCCACGACGGCCGCACCCTACGCGCGGGGCGGGTTCTCGCCGCCGAGTTTTCCAGCCAAAAGAGAACCTATCGGGCAGTGTGGTTCCAGGATCCTTGGGGAAAAGGTGGCTACTACACTCCGGACGGGCAGAACCTGCGCCGGGCATTCTTGCGCTCGCCGATCGAGTTCTCGCGAGTCACATCCCGCTTTGGCTTTCGTCAGCACCCCATTTTTCAGCAATGGCGTGCGCATCGCGGGGTCGACTATGCGGCGCCGGCGGGAGCAAGAGTCAGGGCGACCGGCGACGGCATCGTTGAATTCGCGGGTCGCCGGGGCGGATACGGCAATCTGCTGGTGGTCGGTCACCACGGTGGCTATCGCACTTACTACGCCCACCTGAGCGGCTTCGCTCGCGGAGTCAAGGGCGGAGCGCGGATCAGCCAGGGCGACGTCATTGGCTATGTGGGACAGACAGGCTGGGCCACCGGCTCGCACCTGCATTACGAATTTCACGTTCGCGATCAGTACCGCGATCCGCTGACCATCACTTTTCCTTCGGCTGGACCGATCGCGCCGAACGAATTCGCCGCGTTCAGGCGCGAGGCCGAGCCGCTCGTCGCCCGCCTGGATCTGCTCAAGAACAGCAACCTTGCGCTGATCGAGTGAGCGATACCAAGAATCGCAAGTCGCCCGAGATGTACATCGGGCTGATGTCGGGCACCAGCCTCGACGGGATTGACGCCGCATTGGTTGACCTGAGCCATCGGCCCACTCTGCTCGGCGCCGAATTCGTCCCTTATCCAAAGGCACTCAGATCCAGGCTCATTGCGCTGCATGAGCCCGCCAGAAATGAACTCGAAGAAGCGGCGCGTTTGGGCATCGAGCTGTCCCGGCGCTATGCCGTAGCCGTGGATCGGGTCCTGGCAAGATCCGGGGTTCCCGCAGGCAAGATCCGCGCGATAGGCTGTCACGGCCAAACCATACGACATCGCCCGGAGGCCGGATATACGGTGCAGCTGGGCAATCCGGCCTGGTTGGCGGAACGCACCGGGATCACGGTGGTTGCCGATTTTCGCAGCCGCGATATCGCCGCCGGCGGACAAGGCGCACCCCTCGTCCCCGCTTTTCACGCTGCATGCTTCAGAAGCCGGTACCGCCACCGGGCCGTGGTAAATCTCGGAGGAATCGCCAACCTGACAGGGCTTCCTTCCAAGGGGCGGGTGACGGGTTTTGACACGGGGCCGGGTAATATCCTTCTCGACGCGTGGACGCGCGAGCGATTCGGCCGCGACCAGGATCGAGGGGGTGCACTGGCCGCCCGGGGGGAACTCATCCCAGGACTACTGAGACAAATGCTTGCCGATGCGTATTTCCGGCGGCGTCCCCCCAAGAGCACGGGGCGCGATCACTTCAATCTCGCCTGGCTGCGAGCGTTCGGCGTCCTGCGCCACAAGCCCGAGAATGTTCAAACGACGCTTGCCGAGCTCACAGCGCGTAGCCTTGCGAGTGCCATCGCGAGATTTTCTCCTGGTACCGAAGAGGTCTACCTGTGCGGCGGCGGCGTGCACAACGTGGATCTGATCGGACGCATCGCGCGGCTGCTGCCTGGCATCGGCATTGCAACCACGGAGTCGCTGGGAATCCACCCGGACTGGGTGGAAGCCACGGCGTTTGCCTGGCTCGCGCGATGTGCGCTGAGGCATGAGCCCGGAAACCTGGCCACGGTCACCGGAGCGAGCGGACCGCGGATCCTGGGTGCGATCTATCCTGGCAAGGCGAACAAATGAAAACGGGGCCCGCGGGCCCCGTTGCGTCGAATGTTCAGGCACTCACGCCGAAAATGACGATCCACACCCGCATGTGCTGGTGGCATTGGGATTCTTGATTACGAACTGCGCGCCTTCCAATCCTTCGGTGTAGTCAATTTCAGCTCCGGCGAGATACTGGTAGCTCATCGGGTCGATGAGCAGCATCACGCCGTCTTTCTCCATCACCGTGTCGTCTTCGTTCTTGACTTCATCAAAGGTGAATCCGTACTGAAATCCGGAGCACCCGCCACCCGTAACAAACACGCGAAGCTTAAGCTCCAAATTACCTTCTTCCTCGATCAACTGCCTGACTTTCCCGGCTGCGCCGTCAGTGAAAACGAGCGGTGCGGGCATTTCCGTCATTGCATTCATGATCCTGACTCCTATACCGTGGGTTTGCTTGCCGCCAGCTTCAATTCGACGGTTTTTGCCTCGCTCGAACGATGCACCAAATGTCCGTCGACGATGGCACCTAGGTGCATTTCCAGCGTGCTGTAATGCACGTCTCCTTTGACACGGGAGCGCGACTGGAGTTCGAGGAACTCGACTGCGTACACGGGGCCGTTTATCTCGCCGTTCACGACGAGGTGCGACACGCGGATTTCGCCATCGATTCGCGCCTGCTCGCTTACCACCAGGGTCGAGGGCTGTTCGGTGACCGCGGTTACGTTGCCGATGACTTCGCCATCGACGCGTAGACCGCCGGTAAAACTCACGTTGCCCTCGATCCGCGTGCCTACGCCGATGAGACTGTCGATTCGGTTCTGCGGCTTGCTCGGCTGCTTGCGAAACATATTAATTCCTTCCGGCTAAGAAAGGTTTGCATTTTGGCTGGCTCGGGCCTCGCTGGAGCCATTCTCCAGTATACGTGCCTGTATGGTTCTTACCTTGGCACCTGAAGGCACCCGAAAGGTCCCCTCGACGCGACGAAAATACTTGAAATTCAGCTTGAACGCACTGCCCGTCTCGGGCGACTCAGGGATGACAATTGTAGCATCCCTGCCCTCCTGCTGCATTTCCACGACGAGCTGCAGGGAACCATGGAACTCCCTGTCGAGCCGGCCGCCTTGCAGGACGAGCAGCCGGTAGCGGTATTCTCCAGGAAGCACGTCGCGTTCGACCTTGAAGCGGTGGATGCTCACCTTCTCGCCGCGCCGCTCGGTCGGCACGAGATTCTCAAAGAAAGCAAGATCCTCCTTAAGCCGGTTGTTCTCCTCCTCGAGGTTCTTTACCTGGCCGGCGAGCTGTATCTGCGCGGTTTGCTCGATCTTTAGCCGAGACTCGCTGGCATTGGCGATCGAGCGCAACCGCGCTGCCTCACCCTCCAGACGCGCCATGGATTCGCGCAGCCTCGCGAAATCGTTTTCAAGCTCGCTGCGGTCGAACCCCGCGAAACGCCTGCCGGCATCGTACATCCACGCCGCCACCGCAAGGGAAAAGGAAAGGAACACCAGCATGCCGAGCCAGCGCCAGTACCAAGCCACATGTGTCTGCACCGTCATCCTGGGTGCGGATATTCCAAAGCGCTGACGGATTTTCTTGAGTAGCGTGGCCATACGAATTCTGTAACCCTGGGCTACGGGACGACCGCGAGATTGGCAAGGCCCATGGTTTCTTCGAGACCAGACATGATGTTCATGTTCTGCACGGCCTGTCCGGAGGCGCCCTTGACCAGGTTATCGATTACGGAGATGACGACCAGCATATTCCCGTTCTCTGGCCGATGCACGGCGATGCGACAGGTGTTGGCGGCGCGGACCGAGCGAGTGTCCGGCTCGCTGCCGGGAGGGAGGACATCGATGAACGGCTCGCCCTGATAGCGTTCCTCGTAGAGCCGCTGAAAGTCGGTGTTCTTGGCGATGCGCGCATAAAGCGTCGCATGTATTCCACGAATCATGGGTGTGAGATGGGGAACGAAGGTCAGACCTACGTTTCGGCCGGCCGCCGCTTCGAGCCCCTGGCGTATTTCGGGTGCATGGCGGTGGCCAGAGAGGCCATAAGCCTTGAAATTATCCGAGGCTTCTGAGAACAGGAATTGCTCTTCGGCCTTCTTGCCCGCGCCGCTTACGCCGGATTTTGCGTCCGCGATCAAGCCGTCAAGATCGACCACGGCTCTCTCAACGATCGGCAGCAGGCCAAGCTGCACCGCGGTCGGGTAGCACCCTGGATTTGCCACCAGTCGCGCACTCTTGATTTTCTCGCGGTTGACCTCCGGCAATCCGTAGACGGCCTGGGCAACGAGATCGGGGGCAGCATGTTCAACCTTGTACCATTTCTGCCATTGCGCAACGTCGCGAATACGGAAATCAGCCGACAAATCCACGACGCGCACGCCAGCGTCGAGTAGAGCCCTTGCCTGTCCCATGGCAACGGTGTTTGGAGTGGCAAAGAACACCACATCGCAGCGCCCGAGGTCCGCCTTTTCCGGATCCGAGAAGGCCATCGCAACCGCTCCGCGCAAGCTGGGGAAAATCTGCGCCACCGGTATGCCCGCTTCCTTGCGCGAGGTGATCGCGACCAGTTCGGCCTGCGGGTGGCGGGCGAGGATGCGCAGAAGCTCCAGCCCCGTGTACCCGGTGCCGCCCACTATGCCAACCTTGATCGTCTTCATCTCGGGTCTCGCTCGCGGAGTCGCGGCCGCCGACCGCGCTCCCATGCCAACTTGTCCTGCCGCCGACGCCTCAAACAAAAAAGCCGCCCACAGGCGGCTTTGCCACAACAAACTCGGCTCATCAACGCTTGGAGTACTGCTTGCGCTTCCTCGCCTTGTGCAAACCCACCTTCTTTCGCTCCACTTCGCGCGCATCTCGGGTTACGAGCCCGGCTTTGCTCAGGACGGGCTTCAAAGATGGATCGTATTCAATCAACGCTCGTGTCAACCCGTGACGCACCGCCCCGGCTTGCCCGGATTCGCCCCCGCCCGACACATTGACCATGACATCAAACTGGGTAACGTTGTCGGTGAGCGCGAGCGGCTGGCGCGCGACCATCTGCCCGGTTTCCCGGGCAAAATATTCATTCGCGGGGCGGTCGTTGACGACAAATGTCCCTTTACCGCGTTTGATGAACACGCGTGCGACTGAACTCTTGCGCCGTCCGGTGCCGTAGTAGTACTCGCCAATCATAAGTTGGGTTCCAGTGCCTTTGGCTGCTGCGCCGAGTGCGGATGGTCGCTCCCGGCGTATACCTTCAATTTCTTGAACATCGCGTAACCGAGCGGCCCCTTGGGAAGCATCCCCTTGACCGCGATCTCCAGTGCCCGCGTCGGAAATCTCGCCTGCATCTTGCCGAAAGTGGTCGAGTAGACTCCGCCAGGGTAGGTGCTATGACGGTAGTACGTCTTTTGCTCGGCCTTGCTTCCCGTGACGCGCAGCTTGCCTGCATTGACGACGACGATATAGTCGCCTGTGTCGACGTGCGGAGTGAATTCCGGCTTGTGCTTGCCGCGCAATCGGCGCGCAATCTCGGCTGCCAGTCTTCCGAGCACCTTGCCGCTGGCGTCGACCAGATACCAATCGCGCCTGACCTCGTGCGGTTTTGCGGCAAACGTGCTCATGGCGTGAATTCCCGGGTGCAAACGCAGCGAAAGGGCGTGATTTTATTGAAGAAGTACCCCACTGTCAAACGAGACCCCGCCGGCATCCTTGCTGCAAAAAAAAGCGCAACCCCGAGGGGTTGCGCAAGATCCACCAAAGGAGGAGGGTGGAGGAGACTTACTGATGAGCACCCTGCTGTTACATGGGAACGCTCACCACAGAGCGCATTGTAAATGTGCGATTGGTGCGATGCAAGATAATTTTGTGCGGCGCGATACAGGCGTACGAGCGAACGCCATACGGATCGATGTCTGCTATTAAAATCTATTGTATTCAATATAATACGAACGACAGGACTGACGAACGGGGCACCAGGAATGGATTGCACAGTGAAGTGGGTAGGTCCGGAAGGCATGAGCCTTCTCGCTGAAACCGAGAGCGGGCATTCGCTGGTAATGGACGGCGCGCCCGACGGCGGAGGCCGAAACCTGGGGCCGCGCCCAATGGAAACGGTGCTCGCCGGAACCGGAGGTTGCACCGCCTACGACGTGGTATTGATCTTGCGGAAAAGCGGCCAGAGCGTTTCCGGCTGCGAGGTACGACTCAGCGCGCAGCGCGCCGAGACCGACCCCAAGGTCTTCACCAAGATCCACATGCACTTCGTCGTGCGCGGCAAGGACGTGAAGCCTTCGCTGGTCGAGAGCGCCATCAAGCTCTCGCACAACAAGTACTGCTCGGCGTCCATCATGCTCGCCAAGACTGCGCAGATCACGCACGACTACGAGATCGTCGAGAATCCCTGATGCGAGTGCCGACCGAATCTATTGGAACAGGCGTTCGATCAGCGCCGCCCAGCTACGCCCATCAGGAATTCTTCCAGCGCGCGTATGGGAGCAACATCCTCGTATAGCACATCGCGAGATGCGGCGATTCGCGCCCGGATCTGATCTCTGTATCCCGCGTCCTGGGCGAGCTTCACTGCCACCTCGACGTACTCTTCCTCGGTTGCCGCAATCAGTTCCTGCATCCCCATTCGCTTCAGGATGCCGCTTGCGAACCTTCCCCGCATGAAACGCCCTTCGCGGGTCACGATGGGTAAGCCGCATTCCACCGCCTGCATGGCGGTATTGAAGCCGGAAAAACCGATGGTGTCGAGGAAAACGTCGGCGCGCCTCATAAGGCCGTAGAACGCGGGCCGCGGCTGCTTCGGAATGAAGATGACATAGCGCTCGAAATCCAGTTGGGCACGCGCAAACACTCCCATGAGCCGCTGCCGGAGGTTCTCCGACAAATATTGGGGCTGCTGGGTAAAGAAGATCATCCGGCAGCGTCCCAGCCTGCGCGCGATCTCGATGAAAACCCAGTCGTGCCGGGGTTCATATTTGAACGGGGTGCCGGGGCACAACAGAAGCGGAAACTCCTCCTGGATGCCCAGACCGGCAAGGTCCGGTTCAACGCATTCCACGGGAAGCGGTTGATAACAACATCCCAAATGAGGCAGAGCGACCAGTTGCTCTGCGTAGTGCTCCCGCGCATTGGCCGGCTCGAAAGCTTCCGTCGAAAGGTAGTAGTCGATCGTCGGCAGCCCCGTGGTCTCCGGATGTCCCCAGCCGGCGGCCTGGACCGGCGCGAGACGCAGGCTCGCAAGCCTCACCGTCATGGCATCCATGCCGATCTCCGGATAGATGAGGATATCCGGCCGCCGCTCGAGAATCATTTCGACGCATTGGCGCAGGTCCCTTCCGCCTTCCGCGAAATTCGAAACCATGGATTTTGCCGCAAGGGTTTCCCGATCGGGCCTGGAGCTCAGGGAGAACAAATCGATATCGAATCGCATGCGGTCGAGATGCCGGCACCAGCCCTTGACGATCGCGTTCCACACCGAGTGATCCCGGATTTGCGCCGAAACTATTCCGACCCGGATCGTGTCCCCTGGCGTTCGTTTCACGGTTGCCAGCTGCTGCTTGGCGCACCAATTCTGCATCAGCCTCGCGCAAAGCTTTCCGTATTCCGAGAGCAGCTCGCGGTTGTTTTCCTCCCGGTACGCGAGATAGAACGGTTGCAGCGCGCCTACCGCCTTGTGCCCGTGTCCGATGCGGATCGGGTCGAACCACTCGCCAAGCTCGCGCAGTTCCTGGAGCGCGGCTTCGTGGCCTTGGTGTTCGTCGCCTGCATCGCACAGTGACGCGAGTCGGGAGACGGTCAAGGCCCAGCGCGCTTCGGCGTGGTTCGCGTCGAGCGCGAACGCCTGGCGATAGCATTGCTCGGCTTCGTCCAACTTTCCGGCGTCGTGCAAGGTTGCGCCGAGGTGGTAGTGCATGGCCGCCGATTCGGGTCTGAGCGCCACTGCCTGGCGGATACTCTGTTCCGCCTCGTCGACTCGTCCCAGGTCCATCAGGATGTTGCCGAGGGTGTTGTGCGCTTCGGCGAGGTCCGGCTGCAAAGCCAGCGCTCGGCGGCAGCATTGCTCGGCTTCTTCCTGTCGCCCCAGAGATGCCAAGACCATCCCGAGATTGCCGCACGCTTCGGCGTAATCGGGCTTGATCGCCAGCGCCCGGCGGTAGCTCTGCCCGGCTTCTTCCCTCCGCCCCAAGTCTTCGAGAAGATTGCCGAGGTTGTAATGCGCGTCGGCGTAATCGGGCCTGAGCGCGACTGCCCTTCGATGGCAATTCACCGAGTCGGCTGACTGGCCGAGCGCTTTGAATGCGGCGCCCAGATTGTTGTGCGCCTCGGCATAGTCGGGTTGGAGCTTGAGCGCTTTGCCGAAGCAGTGCTTCGCCTTGTCGGGGCGGTTTAGACTCAAGTAAGCCATGCCGAGGCTGTTCCAGGAAAACGCTTGCGGACGTCCTAAGCGGTGCGCCCTTTCGATCAGTTCCACGGCGCTCTCGTTCATGCCGCGCTGATGCGCGACGAGCCCGAGCAGACTTAGCGCGTCGGGATTGCCCGGCTGCGCCTCGAGTATCTGCCTGTACACGGCCTCCGCTTCCGCCAATCTGCCCGCCTGATGGTGCTCGGCGGCAATTTGCAGCGCGTTCGGGAGTGCTGTCACGGTGTACTAAGCCCCGTGCCGGCCATCAGCACATTGCGTCAACCCGGCTGCTTCCATACCCGGTCACCGCACGCACTTCGGGCTCTTACAACCGGTATGAAACCGTGGTCATCACGCGCGCGAGCGAGCGCATCGCGCACTTGACGATTGCGGGCACCTCCCGGGCGCCCAGGGCTTCGGCCGTTTTCGCATGCCCGGCCTCCTCCCGCTGCATGATCTCGATGACCGCGCGAGTTGTGGCATCGAGGGGGCTCAGCCGATCCAGGTGCCCCTGCAAATGTTGCCCGACCTGCTTCTCGGTCTCCGCGAGGAATCCCAGATTCCATGCGTCTCCGAATTTGCCCGCGACAACGCCGATCGCGAGCGACCCCGCGTACCACAGCGGATTGAGCAAACTCGCGCGGCCTCCCAGCTCGCCGATGCGCTGCGCGCTCCAGGCGAGATGATCGGTTTCCTCGCGCGCCGCCCTGGCAAGCGCCGCCTTGATCTCCCCGCTCGTGGACGCCAGCGCCTGCCCTTGGTAGAGCGCCTGGGCGCAGACTTCGCCGCAGTGGTTGACGCGCATGAGCGCTGCCGCGTGGCGCCGTTCGGGTTCGGTGAGCGCGGGATCTTCCGCGGCGCGCGGCATGGGCCGGGCCGCGTGCGCCACGCCCATGACGGCGCGCACCGCCTTGTCGATCTCTACGATGATGTTGTCGATACTCGCAGTCACGCGACGTGGAAACTGATTCGTCCAAACGCCTGCAGAAAGGAACCTCGGCGCCAATGTTACGCCCGCGATGGCGCGACAGGCAAAAAAAACGGGCACCCGAAGGTGCCCGTTCCGATACGACTAAGACTGGCTGGTTTTCGCCGAATCAGAAATTGTGGATCACACCAACCGCAATGACGCGCGGATCGGCACCCCGGGGAAGCGGGTTCGCCGAGGTGTAGCCGGCGGCCGTGTAGTCGAGGGTCTGGTTGTCCTTGTTGGTGGTCTTGTTGTAGGTCAAGTATGTCGCGGTCCGCTTCGACAGCAGATACCTGCCGCCCACCATGAGGGAGGTCGCTTCGGTGTTGTCGCAGCCGGTTCCGCTGCAGCCCGAGGCCTTTTGGAGCTTACCGACCATGGCAAGCGCCTGGAAGGTGCCGAAGGTCTGCTCCCAGTTCACGACCACCGCTTTCTGCGTGATCGTATCGCCAGCAGTGGAGAATCCAGCAACGGCAGCAACGACCTGACCAACAGCACCCGTCACGGCAATGTCCGAGTTCTTGTTTTGTCCAACGAGCACGGAAATCTGCGCGCCGGGCATGTA
>JBGPTG010000076.1:0-11916 GCA_041490545.1 Gammaproteobacteria bacterium | reverse complement strand
TGCGTCACCGGGTAAAGCCGGGTACCGCTGCCGCCGGCGAGGATAATGCCCTTCATGCGTCGCCCCGCTGAGCGTAGTTTTTCTCGATCCACTGGCGATAGGCTCCGCTCGTCACCGCTGCGACCCAGTCCGGATTGTCGAGATACCAGGCCACGGTCCTGCGCAGCCCGGATTGGAAACTCTCGGCCGGTTTCCAGCCCAGCTCGCGGGAGACTTTCCCCGCGTCGATGGCATAGCGGCGATCGTGGCCCGGTCGATCCTTTACGTGGGAAATCAGGCTCGAATGCGAGCCCTCGCGGTTGGGTCTGGCTTCGTCCAGCAGCGCGCAGATGGCATTCACGACTTCGAGGTTGGTCCTCTCGCTGTTGCCGCCGATGTTGTAGCTCTCGCCTGCCCGGCCGCGAGCGAGTACCTGCCGAATCGCGGAGCAATGGTCGTGCACGAACAACCAATCGCGAATGTTGCCGCCGTCACCATAGACCGGCATGGGCTTTCGGCTCAGTCCGTTGAGGATCGTGAGCGGTATCAGCTTTTCGGGAAACTGATACGGTCCGTAGTTGTTGGAGCAGTTCACGGTGAGGGTGGGAAGCGCATACGTATGATGGTAGGCGCGAACCAGATGGTCCGCTGCCGCTTTCGACGCCGCGTAAGGGCTATTCGGCGCAAACCGCGTGAATTCCGAGAACGGGGGATCTCCGATTTCGAGGGAGCCGTACACCTCGTCGGTGGAAATCTGCACGAACCTAAATCGCTCCCGATCTTCCGGAGTCTGTTCGCCCCACCAGGCGCGGGTTTCCTCGAGCAGACTGAAGGTCCCGTTGACGTTCGTCTGCACGAAATCCGCAGGGCCGTGTATCGAACGGTCCACATGGCTTTCGGCGGCGAAATGCACAATCGCACGCGGTCTGCACTCCGCAAGCAGATGTCTCAATGCGCTGCGTTCGCAAATATCGCCGCGTCTGAAGGTGTAGCCAGGATTGCCCGCCAGCGATTGAAGATTTGCCGGATTGCCGGCATAAGTGAGCTTGTCCAGATTGACGAGCGGTTCCATGCCGTGCTGGAACCACTCCAGGATGAAGTTCGTCCCGATGAATCCTGCGCCGCCTGTGACGAGGATCGTCATTTTGCGTTGCGCTCCAGCGCCATGAGCTTTGCGTGTTTGCAAAAGCTGTTCATGCAGCCGATGGCGATATGCACCAGTCCGGGCAGTCCGTCCAGAAACCCCAACCGGAGCAGGTAGAACTTCACAAAGCGAAGGATCGGCGAGAATACCAGTTGCAGCCGGCTTGCGCGGCGCCCGGCGGCATGCATGGCCTCAGCCTGCAGGCTGGTATACCGGTTTTGCTTGTCGAGATACTTCTCCAGCGATTCTGCAGAATCGTGCAGGAGGTCGCCTGCAAGCCGGTGCACCGGCGATTCGGCGATCACCTTCTCGTGCACGGGATCGCTGCTCCAGCGCGCATGGGTCCGGTGAAACAAGCGCACGCTCCAGTCTGGATAGCCTTCTCCGTGTGCCAGCCAGCGTCCGAGGAAGCGGTTGCGCCGCGCGACGGCGTAGACGAAGCCGCGCGGAGACTTCAGCTCGGCGAGGATGGCGTCGCGCATTTCGGCGCTGACCCGCTCGTCCGCATCCACGCACAACACCCAATCATGCGAGGCGGCCTCGACGGCGAACTGCTTTTGCGGGCCGAAACCGAGCCACTCCTTCTGGATCACGCGGGCCCCATGCCGAGCGGCAAGCCCGATGGTGCCGTCGGTGGAACCGGAGTCGACAACGACGACCTCATCCACAAAAGCGATGCTTGCCAGGCAGGCATCGAGCTCTGCCTCTGCGTTTCGGGAAATGATCGCTGCGGACAAGGGCATGGGCAAGGGAAAGCCGGCAAACCCGTATAATCAGCGGCTTATGCGCGGCATTCTAACCCGTTTCCGCGCTACCGACTGAACCGGCTCGCGCGATGATGCAAAGAATCCTCATAGTCAAGACTTCATCGCTCGGCGATGTCATCCACGGACTGCCGGTGGCAAGCGACGTGCGCCGGCATATTCCCGAGGCGCGTATCGACTGGATCGTGGAAGAACCTTACGTGCCGCTCGTCGCCTTGCACCCGGCGGTGCGGCAGGTCATCCCCGTGGCTCTGCGCCGGTGGCGTAGCCGGTTGCTCATCCCAGACACGTGGGGGGAAATTCGGGAATTCATGCGCCGCCTTGGGACCGAGACCTACGATGCGATCATCGATACTCAAGGGCTGCTCAAGAGCGCTGTCGTGTCTCTGGCCGCCAAGGGCAAACGCCACGGTTTTGACGCCGGGACAGTGCGGGAGCGGCTCGCGGCGAGCTTCTACGATTTCACCTACAACGTGGCGCGGTCGCAGCACGCTGTCGCGCGCAACCGGGCGCTCGCCGCCCAGGCGCTCGGCTACCGCGTCGACGACGACGTCGATTACGGGATTAGAGTCCCTGCGCTTCAGGCTGTGCCGGCGCGGCGCTACTGCGTGTTCCTGCACATGACCAGTCGTCGCGACAAACTCTGGCCGGAAACGGCCTGGTCCGAACTGGGGCGGATGCTGGCCTTGCGGGGATTCGAATGCGTCTTGCCGTGGGGAAACGACGAAGAGAAGCGGCGCAGCGAGCGCATTTCCCGGGGTCTGCCCGATGCACGAATTCCGCCCTTCGAGCCCGTCGACCGGCTCGCCGCACTGCTTGGCGGAGCAGCCGCGGTCGTGGGGGTGGATACCGGGCTCACGCATCTCGCGGGCGCTCTGGGCAGACCGGTGACGGCAATCTACTGCGGCTCGGACCCGCGGCTCACGGGAGTCTACGGCGCGCCCCGGGCGAGGAACCTCGGCGGGCCGGGAGCCCTGCCATCCCCGGACGAGGTGCTGCAGGCGCTCGCCAGCGTCGGGATATCCTGATGTGGCGAGCCGCCTATCGATTGCTGCTCTGGCTGGCGTTTCCTTGGATCGTCGCGCGCTTGTGGTGGAGGGGACGTGCAGAACCCGTCTACCGCCGGCACCTCGGCGAGCGCTTCGGCTTCTACGGAATGCGCCCAAGCCGACCTGTGATCTGGCTGCACGCGGTTTCGCTAGGGGAAACCCGGGCGGCGGAGCCGCTGTTACGCGAACTTCAGCTGCATCATCCCGAATGCGAAATCCTCGTTACGCAGATGACGGCGACGGGACGGGAGGCTGCGGTTCAGTTGTTTGGTGACGCCGTACGCGTTGCCTGGCTTGCGTACGACTATCCTTCGGCGGTACGCAGATTCCTGCGCCATTTCCGGCCGCGGCTGGGTATCCTCATGGAAACCGAGATCTGGTTCAATCTGGTCGAAGAGTGCCACAGGAGCGGCGTGCCTTTGATGATGGCCAATGCACGCATGTCGGAAAAATCCGCGCGCGGTTACGCTTTGGTGGGACCCTTGGTCGGTTCGACGCTGGGCCGACTGGGTGCGATCGCTGCGCAGACCGCGGAAGACGCCAAGCGGATTCGCGCGCTCGGCGCAGGCGCGGTCGAGATCACGGGAAATCTGAAGTTCGACGTGGAGCCGGCTGCCGGCAGCGATTTGCTTGCTGCGGAGTTCCGCCGCAGGTTCGGCGCCCGGCGCGTAGTGCTCGCGGCGAGCACCCGCGAGGGTGAGGAGGATTTGATTCTCGACGCATTGGAAAGCAATGCCCTCGGAGACGCCATCGTCGTGATCGTCCCGCGACATCCCCAGCGGTTCGAGGAGGTCGCGCGTCTGCTGTCTTCGCGTGGGCTCAAGTTCGCGCGACGCAGCAGCAACGCGCCGCTGGACCCGGGCTGCGAATTCGTTCTCGGCGACAGCATGGGAGAGATGGCCGCCTACTACCGGGCCTGCGATGTGGCGATCATCGGCGGCAGCCTGCTTGCCTACGGCGGACAGAATCTGATCGAAGCCTGCGCCGCGGGCGTGCCGGTGCTGATCGGACCCCATACCTACAATTTTGCCCAGGCCGCCGCTGCCGCGGTCGCCGCGGGCGCTGCCCTGAGAGTGAAGGATGCCGAGGAGGCAATCCGTCAGGCGCGTGTGCTTTCCCAGGATAGCGCTCTGCGAGAACGTATGGGCAGAGCGGGTGTGGAATTTTGCGCGGCGCACCGGGGGGCATCGAAGCGCACGCTGGCTATTTGCGAGCGGTTATTCGCCACACCCGCTGCGGAAACGGTCAGGTCGCCCCGAGCAGGCGGTTGATTTCCTCGATTTCGGATTCACCCAGGCTTCCCGCCGCGGCCTTGAGCCTCAGACCGTTGAGAATCGTGTCGTAGCGAGCCCTGGAAAGGTCGCGCAGCGTACTGAAAACCTGTTGCTGCGCGTTCAAGACGTCGATGTTGATGCGCACGCCGACTTCGTAACCGAGCTTGTTGGACTCGAGGGCGCTGCGCGTCGAAACGAGCGCTGCTTCCAGCGCCTTGACCTGGGCCCGGCCGTTGGTGACTCCCAAGTAGGCCTGCTGCGCGGACAGCGCGGCTGCGCGCCGCGAGCTCTCCAGATCCTGCTGGGCCTTTTCCCGGTTCGCCACCGCCTGCCGGACCAGGGAGCTCACGTTGCCGCCTGAATACAGGGGCAGGGCAAGCTGCAGACCGATGATGCGGGTGGTCGAATCCGATGCTGTGTTGTTGACCGCGGTGGCGCTAAGGCTCGATGAGCTCGACCCGGAGCTGCCCACGAGGTTCAGGGTGGGCAGGTGCCCGCTCCGGGCGCGCTCGATTTCCCGCACCGCGATTTCCAGCGCCGCTTCCTGAGCGCGCACCGGGTAGCCCTGGCTTGCCGCCGCGTTCGCCCATTCTTCCATCGCGTCGGGGCTGGGAGGGTTGAGTTCGATGCCGGGTTTCAGCGGTTCGAGCCTCTCGGGGTATTTCCCGATGATCTGCTGCAAGGTGCGCTTCTTGATCTCCAGATCGCTCTGGGACGCTATTTCCTGCGACGTAGCCAGGTCGAAGCGTGCCTGGGCCTCGTGGGTGTCGGTGATGGTGGCGGTACCGACTTCAAAGTTTCGCTTGGCCTGCGCCAACTGCTCGGAGATCGCAATCTTCTGGGCCTGGATGAAGGCCAGGCCATCCTGCGAGGCAAGCACGTCGAAATAGGCCTGCGCGACGCGCACGATGAGATCCTGTGTGGCCTGCCCGAAGGTCGCTTCGGCCTGGGCTGCCCTGTATCCCGCTTCCTTGTAGACCTGGATGCTCTGCCAGTTGAAAAGCGGTTGAGTCAGCGTCACGGTGAATCCGTTCGAATTACCCTGTCGAGTCGAATTTGAGGGGGCAGGGCCGCCAAACGAAATGTCTATGTTGTTGTACTGGGTAAATGCGGTGGCCCCCAGCGTCGGAAGGACCTGTGCCAGTCCCTGGGGCAGGCTTTCCAGGCCCGCATCGCGGGTAGCACGCGCCGACGCATAGCTGGCATCGCTGGCCAGGGCGTCGCGATACGTTTGCAGCAGATCGGCAGCACCCGCAGGGGCCGCGGTCAACAGCACGCCCAGCGACAGCGCCGCGCCCAGTCGTGAAAGGAACGCTGGTTTCAGCACGTCAGTAGGCTGCATGCAGCCGCGGCTGGGTCTGGCATATCTAGAACTCGAAACGCGCCGGCTGCAGGGCGTTCTTTAGAGGAGCGAGGCAGGTCTCGAACAGGTTGATGGCCGGACAGGAGCCTCCGGGCAGGCAGGTCAGCAGTTGCGCCTCCATCACCGGCGGATCGCCAACTACTGCGAACAGGCGCCCACCGGGTTTCAGTTGGGAAACGAAGGTGCTTGGTAACGCAGGGGTCGATCCGGTCAGGACGATGATGTCGTAAGGGGTATTCGGTCGCCACCCCTGGGCCGCGTCTCCGAGTTCGGTCGCCACGTTCTCGATTCCGGCGCGTTTCAAATTCCGTTCGGCGAACGCCTTCAGCAGGGGATTGATTTCCACCGAATGCACGTGTTGCGCGCGTGCGGCAAGCAGCGCCGTGAGGTAGCCGCTGCCGGTTCCCACCTCGAGCACATTTTCGGTCTTCCTTACCGCCAGTTCCTGGAGGATGCGCGCCTCCAGCTTGGGCTGCATCATTCTTTCGTCCGGGCTCGAGTTCTCGAACAGGGGAATTTCAAGATCAGAAAAAGCAAGCGCCCGGTAAGTTGCCGGCACGAACTCCTCGCGGCGAATCACGTAGAGAAGATCGAGCACGTCCTGATCAAGCACTTCCCAGGTCCGGATCTGCTGCTCGACCATGTTGAAGCGGGCCTGTTCGACGTTCATGAGGTACTCATGTGCGAAGGCGGCGATTTTAACATTGTTGAGAAGGGCTTCCGGTGGCGGCCGTCAATCCAGGGTCTCTCGGTATCGGGCAAGCGCCACCAGACCCGCGGCAAGCAGAAACGCGCCGATCGGCCAGAGATTGGGCAGGACTTCCGGTATTTCATTGCCTTTGAGCAGGACGCCTCGCAGGATTCTCAGGAAGTGGGTGAGCGGAAGAACCTCGCCGATCCACTGCGCCCAGAGCGGCATTCCGCGGAAAGGAAACATGAATCCGGACAGGAGTATCGAAGGTAAAAAGAAAAAGAAGGCCATCTGCATTGCCTGCAGCTGGTTCTTCGCGAGCGTGGAAAACGTGAAGCCAACCGCCAGATTTGCCGCGATGAACACGATGAGCGCTATCGAGAGCAGCAGCAGGCTGCCGATCATCGGGACGCTGAACAGGAGTTTTGAAGCAAGCAGGATGATCGTTACCTGCAGGTAGCCGACGATGATGTACGGGACAATCTTGCCAGTCATCACCTCGATGGGGCGTACCGGTGTCGCCAGCAGGCTTTCCATGGTGCCGCGTTCGCGTTCGCGCGTCATTGCCAGCGAGGTCATGATGACCATCGTCATGGTGAGTATCGTGCCGACCAGTCCCGGGACGATGTTGTACTGGGTGATACCCTCGGGATTGTAGCGCCGCTGCACGCGCACCTCGAAGGGCGCCGGACCCTGAACCAGGGTTGCGAGCGGTCCGGTCAGGTCGTGGTTGAGTGCGGTCTGGTTGAGCACGGCGAGCGCCGCGAGTGCGTTGCCGGTTGCCGCAGGATCGGTCGCGTCCGCTTCTACCAGCAACAAGGGACGCTCGCCGCGCTGCAGTGCCCTGGAGAAATTCTCCGGAAACGTCACGAAGAACTGTACGACTCCCACCTCAAGGAGCCGCTCGCCCTCGGCCGCAGTCGCGACCGACCGCTCGACACGGAAATAGCCGGTGTTTTCCATCGCCCTCACGAAACTGCGGGAGAACACGCTGTTGTCCGCGCTGAGCACCGCCGTGGGAAGTGCCTTGGGATCGGCATTGATGGCAAAGCCGAACAGGATCAGTTGCAAGATGGGTATGCCCACTATCATGGCGAACGTCAGGCGATCGCGCCGCATCTGCACGAACTCTTTCGACATCACGGCGACAAAACGGTCCCAGGAGAAAATATTCACTGGAGATTTTCCGGCGTCTGCAGCATGAGACGGATGAATGCATCTTCCAGGCTGGACGCCACGCGGCGCCATTCGAGATCGGCCCTGTCCCGGTGCCGGGCGATCGCGCTTTCGAGCTTGGCGGCATCGGTGCCGCTCACGTGCAGGGCTGCACCGAAAGGGACGACCATGTCGATGCCTGGTGAGTCACGCAATTCCTTGGCGAGCACGGCGATGCCATCGCCGCTGACCTGCCAGGTGGACAGGCCCGACTGGCGGGTGATTTCATCGGCGGTTCCCTGCGCGAGCAGCCGTCCGTACGCGATGTAAGCAAGCCGATGGCAGCGTTCCGCCTCGTCCATGTAGTGCGTACTCATCAGGACTGTGAGCCCATGAGCGGCGAGATGGTGTATCTGATCCCAGAATTCCCGGCGCGCTTTGGGGTCCACACCCGCGGTGGGCTCATCCAGAAGCAGCAGCTCGGGGCGATGAATCAGGCATGCCGCGAGGGCCAGTCGCTGCTTCCAGCCGCCTGACAGTGTTCCGGCGAGTTGACCCGAGCGTGAAGTCAGCCCGAGGCTCGCCAGCGCATCGGAGACAGCCAGCTTGCGCTGGGGCACCGCATAGATGCGTGCGATGAAGTCGAGATTCTCTTCTAGGGAGAGTTCTTCGTAGAGAGAGAAGCGCTGAGTCATGTAGCCGACGCGCCGCTTGATCGCGGCCTGCTCGCGGCGCAAGTCGAATCCGAGACAGGTTCCGCCGCCTGTCTCGGGCGTGAGCAGTCCGCAGAGCATACGGATCGTGGTGGTCTTGCCGCTGCCATTCGGCCCAAGAAAGCCGTAGATGGTGCCGCGAGGCACCGAGATGGCGAAGTCGTCCACGACGCGTTTGCCATCAAAGCTTTTCGACAGACCCTTCACATCTATCGCCAGGGACTGCGCAGCGCTGCCGCTCATTGGAGCCTCACTTCCACCGGCTGGCCGGGGTGCAGCTTCGCGGCGTGTGCGGGCGCCGGGCGTGCTTCGACCATGAACACCAGCTTGGCGCGGTTCTCCCGGCTATAGATGACCGGGGGTGTGTACTCGGCCTGCGGCGCGACATAGGTGACAGGCGCTGGCACCGGTTCACCGCAGCCGTCGCACAGAACGCTGACCTGCTGTCCTAATCTTATGGAGCCTAGAATTCGCTCCGGAACGAAGAAGCGAACCTTTGTGTTGGCAGGCGGAAGCAGAGTGACCACCGGTGAACCGGCGGGAACCCATTCTCCCTGGACATACAGAGTGTCGGTGACGTGCCCGTCTTGCGGAGCCCGCAGCGACTTCTGCGTCAATTTCCACTCCGCCTGTGCCAGCGCCTCGCGTGCTGCCCTGCTGGCTGACCGCGCTGCCCCAATCTCGTCGGGCCGCGCCGCTAAGCGTGCCGCAGCAAGTTGCGCTTTTAATTCATCTACCCGGGCGCGATCGCGGTCACGAACCGATCGCGCCGTGTCCGCCGCTTCCTTTGAAACGAAACGCTCACGCACCAGAGCTTCCTGCCGCACCAGGTTGCCCTCTGAAAGGCTCAGGCTGGCCTCCGCCTGTGCGAGTTGTGCGCGGATGGCATCGATCTCCTCGGGGCGCTTTCCCGTAAGCAGGTTTCGGTGCTGCGCTTCGGCTTGGCGGAGTTGATCTTCGGCCTGGCGAAGCCCGGCGGTTTCGTTGTCCTGTTCGAGCGCGAATAGGGGATCGCCCCGCTTGACGATGGCGCCGCGCGCCACGAGCAGGCTCGCCAGCTGTCCGGCGATCGGGGATGCGACACGCAGGTATTCCCCCTCGACATAGCCCTGAAACACTGTGTTGCCCTGGTCGGCACAGCCTGCGAATGCCGACGCAAGCAGGAGAGGCCGGATGAGCTTTATGGCAACCGCTCCTGTAAAGCCGGCCTTTGCAAACCGTCGAGCACGAGTGTCAGGTAGCTGTCGAAATAGCGTTCGGCGCGAAGCGGCTCGTTCTCGAAGCTCTGGAACGAATGCTGCCACAGCATCATTAGCAGGACGGGCCCCATCATCGCACGTGCTGTGGGCTCGGCATCGATCGTGCGAAACTCTCCCTGTTGCATGCCGCGCCTCAAGATTCCCTGCATTACCGCCAGTCCGCGGCAGATCACTTCCTCGTAGTAGAACTGCGCCAGCTCCGGAAAATTGCCCGACTCGGCGATGATCAGCTTGGGTATCCCCGACAACAGCGTGCCACCGACGTTGCTCCAGATTCCTTTCACCACCGATCTCAGTAATTCACTTGCGCTGCCTCTGAATTGCCCGACCAACCCTTCCGCTTTTTCAATGACCGGCAGGATTCCGTTGCGCACCACCGCTTTGAACAACTCTTCCTTGTTCTTGAAATAGAGGTAAAGAGTTCCCTTGCTCACTCCTGCGCGGGAGGCCACGTCTTCCAAACGAGTTGCCGCGAACCCGCGCTCGACGAAAACTTCCAGGGCTGCCTCGAGAAGCTCGTTCGGCCGGGATTCCTTGCGTCGGGTCCGGCGCTGGTCCGATCTAACTTCGGTTGAGGTCATGATTCACTAATGACTGACTGGATAGTCATTAAAATATGCGGCCGGCCGAAAGTCAAATTTCAACTCAGGAAGTTGCGGGCGCGCGGCGGGAACACAGGGATCGACACTCGAAGGACAGTCTCGAAGGACAGTCTCGCACCCATGATCGGCCCTAGCGAAGTTTGCGCCGTGGCAATGCGTCCACCGGCGAAGGTACGGTCCCTACCCCAACCCGCTGCCACGTTCCACCCTTGATTCGGGCCAAGCTCCCTATCAAACAGGTACACTTGAAGCGCACCTAGTGATGACTCACAATAGCCTGCGGTGATAACAACCGATCGACTCGTCCTGACATGGGTTGGCGTGGGGGTAGCTGGCCGACCGGGACATGATTTCTTTCATGCACATATCCCAAGAACGCTATGGTGATGCTCTGGTTCTCGCTCTTGCCGGGCGCATCGACAATAGCACCACGGAAGGCCTCAAGACAGGGCTGGATTCCTATGTTGCCGCCTGTCGATCTGAGGGCGACAAGCTGATTCTCGACTTTTCCAAGGTCGAATACATCAGCAGTGTCGGCTTGCGTGTTCTGATGATTGCGGCCAAGCAATCTCGCGAACAGGGCGGAACGATAGTCGTGGCGGCCCTTCAGCCTGTGGTCCGCGAGATATTTGAGATCAGCCGCTTCAATCTCGTCTTTGAATGCTTTGGTTCCGTAAGGGAGGCCTTTGCCAAAATCTCTCCGGCGGGGCTCATTGCCTACGATGCGAAGCGCGGTGACTGATCGTGGCGGGGCTGCGGGTGACGTTCTGGGGTACGCGAGGTTCAATTCCGGTCGCTCTCGATTCGGCATCGATCCGCGACAAACTCGCTAAGGCTATCGTCGCCGCGGCAGGCAGAGGCCTCGATACACTCGACAAGGCTCGCGCGTGGGTCGACAACGATCTCGACTTTGCGGTTTCGCACACCTTCGGCGGCAATTCCGCATGCATTCAGCTGGACGGGGGTGGCACGGAATACGTTCTGTGCGACTTGGGCAGCGGCGTCCGGGGATTCGGAAGCCACGTTCTGGCCCGGCACGGCCCGGCACATTTCAATGTGTACCACGTGTTCATGTCGCACCTGCACTGGGATCACATCATGGGATTCCCTTTCTTTGCGCCAGCCTACGTTCCCGGCAATACCATTCGGATCTACGGTTGCCACGCCGAGCTTGAAAGCGCATTGCGCCGACAGCAGGATGCCCCTTTTTTTCCGGTACCGTTTCACCGGCTTGGCGCTACCATCGAGTTTCTGGTGCTGCAGCCTGGACGCAGCTATGACATTGCCGGCTGGAGCGTCACCGCAAAATTGCAGGCCCACTCCGGAGACTCCTACGGATATCGGTTCGTGCGGGACGGCAGGGTCATCGTGTACACCACCGACTCCGAGCATCGGCTGGATGATCCGGATGCCGTGGAAGGTGCCGCAACTTTTTTCGCAGACGCGGACCTGGTCATTTTCGACGCGATGTACTCCCTTGCGGAGGCAGTGTCCGTGAAGGAGGACTGGGGGCATTCGAGCAATGTGGTTGGCGTTGAGCTTTGCCAACTTGCCAACGCCAAGCACCTGGTGCTCTTCCATCACGAGCCCGCGAACAACGACGAGAGAATCGCGCAAATCTGGCGCGAGACGGTCCGGTACGAGGAAATCTCGCGAAGCGGCACCCCGTTGCGAATTTCGGTCGCATACGACGGCTTGGAGATCGAGGTCTGACGAGCCCAACATCGTTCCGATCCACCGGCTCGGAACCGGGCCCCGACGTCGATACCTCCGGCGGGGCCCGTCGCCAGTGGAGTTCATTCGGCGTACGCGGTGTCAGGGCGGGGCTGTTGCTGCTCGTCTTGCTGGTACCTTCGGTTGTCTGGCAGGACATGCCGGTTATCGGAGCGATGCGCCTGGCCTGGCTGGATACGTACCAACTCA